>CAJXEU010000006.1 GCA_913052525.1 uncultured Actinomycetes bacterium | reverse complement strand
CTTAAATAGTGGATCTTTCCAACGCTTTACTTAAAGAATTTCAAAAAGTAGGTATAGAACCAAAGTTATGGCGAATCCCCATTTGATGGTGTCTTGATGCTTATCCAAAACAATCTTATTTATCGCACTGTCGTACCCGCCTAGTTTTCCTACGGCAGAAAGTTCCATAACAGCCCAAATGAGTCCAAAGACGATCCAGATCACTATTCGTGTACTAGCTTCTGGGCTACCAAATTGTGCTCCAAAGTGGCTTGGCCACATCATGAAGAAGATGAGGGGAATAGAGAACAAGGTGTTGACACGACTTGCTCGACCGGCACGTTTAGCAGCTCCTGGAGCTTCTGGATCTGCTTCTCCACCTTCTGAAACAGAGACAGAAGAACCGATAGCGATTTGTTGCGCTGGCCAGATGACCATCCAAACGTTGGCTGCCATTGTGGTACCTAAGACCACTCCAAAGGCAATACCCATACCTGAGGCAGATCTCCAGTAGTCGCCGCTGTTTAAGACTTCTTGATGGGCGAGAATCCAGATACCGCTGACCCAGGTGAGAGCTGCTGCCCAGCGGAACCACCAGAGAGTTCGCCAAGTAATTTTTCGAAGTGCTTCACCTCGTGCTGCTTCACCCATTTCTGCAAAAGCAGCTCCTTGGATGAAGTTGAAGAAATAAAGTAACCCGATCCAGGTGATACCCGCCAAGTAGTGGGCGTAGCGTCCGAGCGCTTGTCCGCCACCAACAGGTCCAAGCCATTCATTGAATAATTCCACAAAAATCTCCCCAACTTTTAATCTAGTAAATTAATAACACAATTCTATAAAGAATGACATGTTGTAATCAATCATCCAAATACAGTTAATTCCAATTTAGTCAACAACTACGTCAGCAAACTGACTCCGTAAAGTTTTTTTCGAGAATTTACCGACAGAAGTTTTCGGAACTTCTTCAATAAATTCAACTCGATCCGGCATCCACCATTTGACAATGCGCCCATCAAGCCACTCAAGAATATCTTTACTGGTTAATGAAGCACCTTCAGCGGTAACAACGCACGCCATTGCTCGCTCACCCCATTTGGTGGAAGTCACACCAATCACTGCAGCTTCTGCAACATCAGGGTGAGCCATGATTTCATTTTCCAATTCAACAGAACTTATCCATTCTCCGCCTGATTTAATTAAGTCTTTTGTTCTGTCCACAAGCCTTATATAACCTTCGGAGTCACATGTAGCGACATCCCCAGTTTTTAACCAACCATCGGCAGTGAAAGATTCGTTCGCCCGAGCATCGTTGTAATACTCTCTTGCTACCCAAGGTCCGCGAACTTGAAGTTCGCCTCGCGATTCTCCATCCCAAGGCTGCTCTTCATCGGTTTCATCATCTGCAATACGGAAATCAACCCCAGGTGAAATCAGGCCAATAGAAGTACGCAGATCAGCCTTCTCCTCGATGCTGAGATGATCTAGGGTTGATTTGATACTACAAACAGCAGCGAGAGGGCTTGTCTCGGTCATTCCCCAAGCTTGAAGAATAGGCAGTCCGGTGGCTTCACGGAAACCTTCAGAGAGTACTTTTGGAACAGCTGAACCTCCACAAGGGATAGCACGAAGAGCAGAAACATCTTTTCCTTCTAATTCCGGTAAGACACCCATCCAAATAGTTGGAACACCAGCAGCGACAGTCACTTTTTCTGTTTCGATAATGTCTGCTAAAGAAGGTGCGCTGAGATCAGCTCCTGGCATAACAATAGTGGCCCCAGTAGCAACCGCGGCATGAGCAAAACCCCAAGCATTAGCGTGAAACATTGGAACAACAGGTAGTACGACATCTCGTTCAGAGACTCCAATAGTGTCTGCCATCATTGCCCCAAAAGTATGAAGAACCATTGAACGGTGTGAATAGACCACTCCTTTTGGATTTCCCGTTGTTCCAGAGGTATACATCATTGAACCGGCTTGGTTCTCTTGAACTCGCTTCCACTCAATCGGTTCAACTCCCGCCAATAAATCTTCGTAGTCATGGACTTCTGCCCTGATGGCACTCGCATCAGGAGCAGGCACCCCATCGTCCATCAAAACCACATGACGAACTGTGGAGAAGCCATCCATCAAAGGCCAAATCAAACTAGCAACAGAGTGGTCGAGAAATATGACTTCATCTTCAGCATGGTCAACGATGTAAGACAGTTGATCTGGGAAAAGTCGAATATTTAGAGTATGAACGACTCTTCCGCTGCAAGGTGGGGCGAAATACAATTCGAGATGACGAGAAGTATTCCATCCAAAGGTTGCTACTCGGCCATCAGCAGAAATTCCTAGTTGATCTAAGACACTTCCTAGTTTCCGAGTGCGAGTTGCCCAATCTTTATAAGAGAGTCGTTCTCTTCCGCTTGGAGTAGCAGTGACAATAGTTTTTTCCGGAAAAATTCTTTCAGCACGATCAAATAAATGGATCAAAGACAAGGGAATATCCATCATTAGGCCATCCATAGCAAACTCCTTAAATTTCTGTTAGTTGTATTTTTTATTTTTGTACTTGATTCAGTCATTGGTCAGCATGCGCAAGCGCAGCTAGTACTAACTCAACATATTCGTTGCGTTCATCTTCGTCCAGAACTTTATGGTCCTCTCCTGAAAATTCAGCAGTCAAAGACTCAACTTCATCACTGATTTCTTGCGACACAGGAGAATCATCAGAATCTTCCCACCCAAATAAATTAATATTGTGGCTACTCTTCAATTTTACTAATCCTACCGGTGAGACATTGAGGCTTCTTGCGGCAACAACGTGTCTGCAAAACCGTAATTCGCGTAAAACTTGTATAAGTAAGTAACAGCGTCCTTCTGGATCATCGGGACGATCCAAATCGCGCCACCCTGCAAAGATTCGAGCACCCTCCTCGTCTGCAGAACCCACAATTTTTTCAGATAACTCGGCTAAGCGACTAACCCCACTAAAGCCATCAAGATAGTCTCGTCCACGTTCAACACAAATCTGGCCATATAAAACACCAGCCTGAGAAGGAGAGAAATCTTTGATCCAGTTTTCCTCGATTCGACAGGGGTTCCAACACCAAGCAGCATCACTGGCTTCTTCTACAGAAATATCTCCTATTGGGCCAAAACGACCCATAACATATCCGGCGAGGCCTCCGGGTAGCCCGAGCTCAGGCCCTAATTTGAAAGTTACGGGATCCAAAATGAAACGAGCACCGAGTACTTGTACAGCGTTTGCAGTTTTTTGGGCACAATTTTGCGGGTTCACAAGTAAATTTCTAGATAGGAGTTACTACGTCAGGACGGTAGCAAATCTTTATTGAATATTCTCATCCGAGAGTCGCAACAGCGCCAAGAATAATAAAAATTGTATTTCGAACAATGTCTTTATAAGACAAGGGGCGAGTGGACCAAGCCCCAAAACAACCGCATCCACTTGTATTCCCAGCAGTAAGACGACCGAAAATTAAGACAGTAAAAGCAACCAGTAACGCCACTGCACAAGGCCCACCAGTACCAGGATCAATAAATAAAAGAGCAGAAGTTAAAAGTTCAACAAGAGGGAGAGCGATACCTGCTTCTTTTGGAAAAGGGAAACCAAGATCACGAAGAGATCGGCGTGTGTCTAAAGGTGAACGCAATTTGGTTATTCCGGCAACCAAAAAAACACCCCCAAGAATATAGCCAGCAATATTTGCCATTTAGCTAATATCCCAGATCGACATCTACGAGACCAAGCAAGTCGTCGTTATTGCAAAACCGTTTAACATTCTCAGAAATAAATGGACCAAGAACTTTCAAACCCATTTCCGGTGTATTGCCTATATGAGGAGTGATAAGACAGTTTGGTTCCTTCCAGAGAGGATGACCATCAGGAAGAGGTTCTGGATCTGTCACATCTAGAGCTGCTCCTCCAATAGTTCCTAATCGAAGAGCATCCACAAGGTCATCAGTGACAACATGGCTTCCCCGCGCGACATTAACTATCCAAGCATGCTCGGGAAGAGCAGAAAATACTTTTTTGTTAACTATTCCTAAAGTTTCATTTGTAAGTGAAAGGGCGAGTATCAAGAGATCAGTTCGGGGAAGAATCTCAAAGAGGCGAGAAGTCGGGACCGTTCGGTTCGCTCCGTCTAAAGACTCAGCGTGACGTCTAACAATTGTAATATCACAACCGAAGGGTGTAAGGAGAGGAAGAAGACATTGGGTAATTCCGCCTGCACCAAGTATGCAAACTCGGGAATCACCGAGAACCCGTCCAACTGGTTCACTCCAAGAAGTCTCTCTCGCATAGCCATGAATATTCTTCAAACCACTTAAAGATAATGAGAGAGCAGTTTCGGCAACTTCGCGAGCATAAATACCTTTACCGCACGTCCAAATCCATTGTTTGTCAAGATGCAGGGCAAAAGATTCTATGCCCGCATAAGGAAGTTGAATCCATTTCAAGTTCGGAGCGTTAGCGGAAATTTCAGGGAAGAGATCTGCTTTGGAGGGATCGGCCCAAATCAACCCTTCAGCTTCTTCAATTGAAGTCAGAGTGGCTCCCGCATCTTGCACAGATTTACACAAGACATCAAACATCTCAGGTCGAGTAGAAGGAGCTACTGCGACAAAACGAGTCAAGAGGTCACCAAGGCAGAACTAACCCAGAGATGGGGTTCCAGCGTACGGAGCGGGGTCACCTTCAGCTGGGAACTCGGGGCGCGACCAAGAAGTTAAATCAGATAATTTCTCAGCCACCCCTCTCCATGATTCTGGATCCCAATCTTCCGCTGCATCTAAAACCGTTCCATCTTGCTTTAAGACGATAAAGGCGGGGACATTAGACACTCCAAGAGAACGAACCAAGCTTCGATCAGGATCTGCTAAAGCAAAAATTTCTTCTGCGAGCGAGCCAAGAAATCTCTGAGCTCCAGCAGAATCTGTTCCTGTAACTAAATAAGCAACTCTTACATCTGCTCCACGAAAGTTGGAAAGAACACGTCGAGCAGTATTTAGAATCCAAGAACTTTCATGGGTGTATGGGTCCAGTGCTACGACAGCGAGAGGAAAATTTGTTAAAAATTCCTTTAACGGTCGAGGGTCTCCCGAAACTGGATGAAGTTGTATGTCAAGGTCAGGATTTGTTACCACAAGTGGTGACGCTAGCAAGTGAATCGCCACTCTGACGACATATGACAGATGTTCTTTGAGACCTACTACGGTCAATGCTGTGAGCATCAAGAAACTTACTCGGATTCTTCCTATCGATATTTTGGTATGGGGAGCGGAACACCTGCGTGACTTACCATGGAGAAGAACGCGGAACCCGTGGTTCGTATTAGTGGCAGAAGTAATGCTGCAACAAACTCAAATAGATCGGGTTCTATTAAAGTGGCCTGAATTCTTAGAAGAATTTCCCACAGTAACAAGTTGTGCTTTATCGCCAACTTCTGAAGTTGTAAAAAAATGGGCAGGAATGGGATTTAACCGTCGAGCGGTGCTCCTACATGAGACAGCAAAATTTATAAGAGACAACCACGGAGGAAAAGTCCCGTCAGAACTTGGCGCTCTTCTCTCCCTTCCTGGGGTTGGTCCATACACAGCTCGAGCAATTCTTGCTTTCGCGTTTGAACAAGATGAAGCAGTTGTAGACACGAATGTAGGAAGAGTTTTGGCTAGGTGGACTGGGCAACGTTTAAAACCCGCAGAAGCTCAAGAACTTGCCAATAGTTCTGTACCGCTAGGAGAGGGTTGGGCATGGAATCAGGCGGTGCTTGATTTAGGTTCAATGGTTTGTCGCTCTAAAAATCCGTGTTGTGAAAAATGTCCAATACTTAGTTCATGTTCTTGGCAAGGTGTTGGAGTTGATCCAGCAAAAGGGTCAGCAGGAGTCAGTGGAACTCAATCTAAATTTGAAGGATCAGATCGCCAAGGGCGCGGAAAATTGGTAACCGCTTTAAGAAAAAGGTCGGTCAAAAAAAGTGAATTAGCGGAAATTATGGGATGGCCAACAGATTCAGAGAGAGCAGAGAGAGTCGCTTTTACTGTCGTTTCTGATGGTTTGGCAGTCTTTGAAGGTGACGCCCTGTCTTTACCGCAAACTTGAAATCATTGAGTTAAGGCTTTAACAAGATCATCAAAAGCAGAATCAGCGAGTTTGATCATCTCTTCATCTGTTCGATCTTGTATCGGATGGTCAACAAAGATACGTGCCACATCAATTCCGACTGCTTTTGATTGAATCTCGGCAGCGTCAATAAAAGGACCTGAAGCAACGAACACTCCTGGCAGGCCTTGCTTTTCTAAGTTGCTTATGTCATGCACACTGCATGTCGTACAGGAACCTCAATCAGCTAGAGCTTCAATAACAGCATCACATTTACTAGATATTTCATAACGAAGATCAACAGGAGCGGGCTTGGTAAAAGTTGGTTTCATAAATCGGAGAACAGTCGCCCCATGCGCTGTGAGCCTCTTTTCTAATTGATTAAGAAAAACGTCTCCTCTGGGTTTAGAGATATCAAGTAAACCTATTGTTGACCCTTCAATATTTTTAATCCGGTCGCTTAACTGAATTTCTAGAGAGTGATTTTCAGAAGTGGGATCGAGCACAGAAAGTGTTTGATTCATAAAATTATTTCCTTTGTAACCGGGTCGCTTCCTTTAGCCCCGTTCAACCATCCACCAATTATGGCGGAAAAAAGTCCCGCTGGTCCACCAGCGTGAACCACAAGAAGGCCCCCAGGGCGAAATTTTGGCAACTTGTTTCCTGCGAAAACTGAAGGAACACCATCTTCGATACCACCAGCGCCCTCAATTATTCCGTCGCTATCAATTATCAAAAGTTCAGACAGTTTTTCGATAAATTGTGCACGACTCCAGCCCGCGTCAATGAACCGACTGAGATGTTCTGGAGAAACCACCAACATTGCATCCATGGCCATAACCATCCGTGGGGATATCGTCGATTTCAAACCTTCAGCTAATGATCGAGTCAAAGATTCCGGGCTTCTACTTTTTTGATCAACAAGAATATGTGGACCCTCTCCTGTAAAAGCAGTCACCGTATTTTGCTCCGAAGAAAACCCAAAACCTTCAGCTAAGTTCTCCCAAGGTGAAGGAGCCTCAGCAAAACAGAAACCCTGTTTGCCCATGTGTCCAAGAGTGGCTCGGTCAATCCCACCTGGTTCTCCACCACCTATATTCCTCAAAACAAGTTGGACAGCTCTACCTATCGTGCTGTTAGCACGATTCCCGTGCCCGAGAGCGTTGATGCCAGAATTCATATTCAGACGTTCAGTTATTGGCCCGCTAACAACAAAGATAGGGCCAACACTCATTGTCGTGGCTAGAACTCCATGCATATTGAACTCATCAGTACAAATAGCTTCAAGACACGTTATTACTACTGGAAGATATTCAGGAAGACATCCAGCCATAACGGCATTGATCGCCACTTTCTCCACGGAACATTCAGCAAGATTCGGTGGAATTAATGCAATGATGTCATCAGAGTTTCGCGACGTCCCAGCAAGCATTCGACTCACACGTGCTTCAGTAGGCGGAACAACAGGCAACCCATCGCTCCAACCACGATCAAACATTGCTTCTATTTCATCTTCAAGAGAAGCAATTTCTACCTGACGAGAAACAAATTTCCTGCCTCCAAACTTTATTTCAAGCTCATCAACCCGATCAGGCGATACGGATAACGAACCACAACCAGGCTTGTGATCAACGAGATCCGGAGCGAGATTCTTCACTTCGAACAACCTTTCCCATTCTTTCCTATTCCATCCTGTTGATCTTTCAATCTCTTTTCCATCAACGACTCGTATAAGAGTAGGAACAGCTTCAATATCGTTATGCCAACTAAACGAAAGATCGCTATCGTCACAAACCCACTCGGCTGAAGTAGGAAATGCGGGGTTATCTTGTGAAAAAATTGTTACACGGCCACTATTTCCAAGTTCCACTAAAAGATCTGAAGTCAATTGGCAAGTGGGGCAGTCGGAGTTGACCACAACAGATATACCGTCGATCAACTTGTAATCGTTCACTTTCTCCGCCATAACCAGAATGGTAAGTTACCAGTTAGTAACACGCAAATTTCAGAAGTATTGAGCAGCATATGCAAGCACGCAAACTTGATCGCGACCTGAGAACCATTTCTGTAACCTTAGAGTTAATAGTTGTCTACTATTAAGGTTCAAAATGACAATTGACGGAGATCTGTATAGAAAAATTTTGGGTCGTTATCCCACCGGAGTGACTCTTGTTACTGGAATAGATGGAGACGAACCATTAGCGATAGTGATTGGTTCTTTCACCTCAGTGTCTATGAGCCCCCCACTAGTCGGATTTTTTATCGGCACAGGTAGTCAGACATGGCAGCGGATAGAAAAATCTGGCTCTTTTGGTGTCAATGTTCTTTCCGATGAACAGGCAGATCTCTCTAACGGATTTTTTCAAAAGGAAAGAGATCCATGGGAAGGAACTGGATGGGAACCAATGACATCTGGTTCTCCAATGATTCCTTCTTGCTTAGCCAACATAGATTGCTCAATACATGAAGTATCCGAAGCGGGAGACCATTTTTTTGTTTCTGGATCAGTAGAAGAAGCAATATATAACAGCAGTGGATCACCATTGGTATTTCTCGGAGGAACATATGGGCAATTCCAAGGGGCAAACTAATGCCTGTATATAAACTCGGTGAAACTATTCCACGAATCGACCCAACTGCCTATATTCACCCTGAGGCAGTGATTATTGGGAATGTTGAAATAGGACCAGAAGCAAGTGTTTGGCCAAATGCAGTCATCCGAGGAGACGATTCTCTTATTTCAATAGGAGCCCGATCTTCAGTTCAAGACAACGCAGTTCTTCATTGCACAGCGGAATTGCCAACAATCGTTGGTGAAGATGTAACTCTTGGACATCTTTGCCACCTCGAAGGATGCGTTATAGAAGATCAGGCACTCATCGGAGTAGGAGCTGTAGTGATTCATGAAGTTGTCGTCGGCTACGGTTCAATAGTTGGAGCCAATGCCATGGTGCGCAATGGAACCATCATCCCTCCATATTCAATGGCGTTGGGAGTTCCTGCAACAGTGAGAGAAGGAGTGGTCCCTCAGGAAGCGAATTTGGTGAACTCACAAATTTATGTTGAACGAGGAAAGCAGTTTCGCGAACAGATGAAACGAATCGATTGATTGCGGTGACTACACACAACTTTCTTTCAGGGGGCTTATCTCTAGAAGCAGATCTTCTGTTTCCAGAAAAAGCAGAAGGAGTCAGCCCAAGTTTAATTGTTGCACATGGGTTTCCTGTTGGGAAAACTGGTGGAGCAAACTCTCCAGACACCCTTCCAGAATTAGCTGAAAGAGTGTCTCAAGAAATGGGATGGGTAGTGATGGTTCCCTACCTTCGAGGGATGGGGGACTCAGAAGGTTTTTTTAGCCTTGAAGGCTGGTGCGAAGATTTAAAGGCAGCCGTTACTTACCTCTCTACGTTCGAAGAAGTAGGGCCAATATGGCTCGCAGGTTTTGGAACTGGTGGAGCTCTTTCTTTAACAGCAGCAACAGATGATCAACGAATAAAAGGAGTAGCGGCATTGGCAACACCAGCTGACTTCAACGACTGGGCAGAGAACCCGCGCAGGCTTCTGCTTCACGCACGCGATGCTGGGCTCATAGATGATTCGTCCTCACTAGACGACTTCAATAACTGGAAATCATCTTTATCAGAAATATCTGCTGAAAAATCTGCTGAAAGATTTTCCCCAAACCCCTTATTGGTAGTACACGGAACAGACGATGAGATGGTTCCTCCTTTAGATGCACGAGCCATTGCTGGAGCACACGGATCCTGTGATCTCAGAATGATCAGTGGAGCAGGTCACCATTTACGTCATGACCCACGAGCAATAGCAATACTTCTCGGATGGTTGGATCGCCAATACCTGTCTAGTGAATAAAAATATCTACACGGTATTAGGGATCAACACCAAGATATTGTTACTATCTGTATAGGAGAAATACTCAAGTTATGGAGAAGGTCTGATAGTGGGTAACACAGATATTGGAGTCGATCTCGGCCGGTACAAACTTGGTTGGAGCGACGAAGAAGACTACGTCTATAAACCCAAAAAAGGATTAGACGAAAAACTCATCCAAGAGATCTCATGGATGAAAAGTGAACCAGAATGGATGCGAGATTTTCGATTGAAATCTCACCAACGCTTTATTGATCGCCCAATGCCTTGGTGGGGCGGAGATATGACCGGAATTGATTTTGATGACATTTACTACTACATAAAGCCAACAGAATCTCTTTCTGAAAACTGGGAAGATGTCCCAGAAGCGATAAAAGACACTTATGAGAAACTTGGCATACCAGAAGCTGAAAGAAAATATTTAGCCGGAGTGACTGCTCAGTATGAATCAGAGGTTGTCTACCATCGAAATCGCGAAGATCTCGAAAAACAAGGCGTGATCTTTTGCGACATGGATACTGCTTTAAGAGAACACCCAGAGGTAGTTAAAGATTATTTCGGTCGAGTGATACCTCCGAACGATAATAAATTCTCTGCTTTGAATTCCGCAGTGTGGAGTGGAGGATCATTCATATATGTTCCTCCGGGGGTCAAAGTGGAAATGCCTTTACAGGCGTATTTCCGTATCAATGCAGAAAACATGGGGCAGTTTGAAAGAACTCTGATTATTGCCGATGAAGGATCCGAAGTTCATTACATAGAGGGGTGTTCTGCTCCTGTCTATAGCACTGATTCTTTGCACTCTGCTGTAGTTGAAATCGTGGTCAAAGAATCTGCACGGGTTACCTATACGACGATTCAGAATTGGTCATCTAATGTTTACAATCTGGTCACTAAACGTGCCCGAGTCGAAGCAGAAGGCCATATGGAATGGATCGATGGAAACATAGGTTCTCGTCTGACGATGAAATACCCAGCGGTAGTGATGGTTGGACCTAAAGCTTCAGGAGAAGTTCTTTCTGTCGCATATGCGGGTGCCGGCCAGCATCAAGACGCAGGAGCGAAAATGACTCATGCTGCGCCTGAAACCACTTCAAAGATAGTTTCTAAATCTATTTCAAAAGATGGAGGCCGCTCTAGTTATCGGGGACTAGTTCGTGTTGAAGAAGATGCTTATGGCTGTAAGAGTCATGTGCAATGTGATGCACTGATACTTGATGATGACAGTGTTTCAGATACCTACCCATATATGGAAGTTGGTTCTTCTGATGCGGTAATCGGACATGAGGCGACGGTTTCAAAAGTTGCGGATGATCAACTTTTTTACTTGATGAGTAGAGGACTAACTGAAGAACAGTCAATGTCTTTAGTTGTGAACGGATTCATAGAGCCGGTCACTAAGACTTTACCCATGGAATACGCGGTCGAATGGAGTCGTCTGATTGAGCTTCAAATGGAAGGTTCAATCGGTTAGTCGCTCCAAACTCGAGTAGTTGCTAAGGTTCTAAAGTCATGCCGATGCGTCAAGAATGTAAACAATTTGAAAGTCGTACCTACCCCAATGGGGACACTGTGCGTAAATGCAACCTTGATTTGGCTCCAGAAGCTCCTTGGCGTTGTCCAGAAAATTGTTCTTCCTATGAAAGAAGAACAATTGATGTGAACTGGAGTCATGGAACATTAATCACTCCCGCCACACCAGAAGAACCTCCAGGTTTAGGAGAGGATGAAAGTATTACAGATTTGCTGGAGTCAGTAGAGGGAATCGTCAATGCCGCAGCTCCTCAAATGCAAGCAGAAGTTGAAGCTGAAAGAAAGAAAAGAAAGAGATCACCTCGTAACATGCTCAAGCGAAAGAAGAAGCGGAAAAGAAACAAGTGAAAAATTTTCAGAATCTTTTCTTACTAGTTATCGTTTCAGATCTATATGACAAATCTTAAATTAAGTGTGCCAAACAATGACCTAATGGTGGGACTAGTAGGGGAGCGCGACGGGCTTCTCCGTCAGGTAGAGGCAGCTTTCCCAGAAGCCATGATTTCTGTAAGAGGTAATGAGGTGACGGTGGATGGGCAAGAGGCAGATATCGTTGGTCGTCTTTTCAACGAGCTAGTTCATCTGCTTGAGAACGGACATGAACTCAATTCACGAATTTTGGATCGAACTATTGACATGGTCAAAGCAAACGAGCAGCCATCTGAAGTTCTCACCACTGAAATACTTCGAACCGCTCGAGGGAAATCAGTACGCCCAAGATCATCAGGACAGATGAAATACTTCGAAGCTGTTCAAGACGGAGTCATAACTTTTGCAGTAGGACCCGCAGGTACCGGAAAAAGTTGGCTGGCAGTAGCGATGGCAGTAAGAGCTCTTAAAAATGAGTTAGTGGATCGAATAATTCTTACTCGACCGCTAGTAGAAGCAGGAGAAAGAGTTGGCTTCCTACCAGGAGACCTCATGGCAAAAGTAGATCCATATTTGAAGCCTCTTTATGACGCATTGTTTGAAATGCTTGACCACGAAACAGCAACACGTCTCCTAGAACGCGGACAGATAGAAGTAGCTCCTTTGGCATTTATGCGAGGACGCACGTTGAGTAACGCATTCGTGATACTTGATGAAGCGCAAAACACGACACCAGAGCAGATGAAAATGTTTCTTACACGAATCGGATTTGGATCACGTGTTGTCGTTACTGGAGACGCGAGCCAAGTGGATGTACCAGGTGGTCGCAGCGGGCTCGATGGACTTGAAGAAACACTGTCAGGAATCAAAGATCTTTCTTTCATAAATTTAACGAGTCGAGATGTAGTAAGACATCGCATCGTTCAAGACATAGTCGACGCGTATGACCGCCGAATACAAAGACACCAAAAAGATGACTAGAAGCAACAACACTCTTAATGTTGTGTTTGCTGATGACCGAAAAGAAACTTCAACTGAACCCACGCTCAACAGCGAAGAAGTAGTAGGACTAGCGGTTGCGGTTCTAGAAGAAGAAGGTTTAGGCAACCGCAATATAGAACTGACCGTTCACTTTGTGGATGAAGAGCCTATGGCTAATTTAAACACTGAACACATGAATAAAATAGGGGCCACAGACGTTTTAGCATTTCCCCTAGATGACCCTAAAAGATCCACTAACCTGAGTGAATTTCTCTTACTTGGGGATGTTGTGATTTGCCCGAAAGTTGCTGACAGACAAGCAATGCATCACTCTTATGAAGCTGAAATTTCTTTACTTTTGATTCACGGAATTCTGCATCTCTTGGGCTATGACCATGGAGAAGAAGACGAGAAACAAATAATGGAAAGTCGACAAAAAAATATTCTTAAACAACACGGACTTGATAAAAAATGACAGAGCGAGTTGATGATTTTCGGTCAGGCTTCATAACGCTAGTTGGTCGACCAAATGTAGGTAAATCAACATTGTTAAATCAGATCCTCGGAACGAAAGTGACAATCGTTTCTGACAAACCTCAAACTACTCGAACAGAAATCCGTGGAGTATTAACTCAAGACAACGTTCAAGCAGTATTTTGCGATACCCCGGGGATACATAAGCCACGCACGCTTCTTGGAGAGAGGCTGAATGCTACAGCTCGAGGGTCTTTACCAGATATGGACGTTGTTCTCTTTCTCGTAGAAGCCGATGGCAAGATCGGGAAAGGGGATCGTCTCATCGCTGAAACATTGCCTAAAGGTCGAACAGTTTTAGTGCTCAATAAGATTGACAAAGTTAATAAGGACCGAATTTTTACTCAACTTTCGGAAGCCGCTGGATTTGATTTCGACCAATATTTCCCTATCTCGGCTAAGACCGGAGAAGGAGTTGAAGAATTAGTCAACTACATATTGGGGCAGTTACCTGAAGGGCCAAAGTACTATCCCGATGAGACGATCACAGATAATCCTGAAGCCTTTTGGGTCGCTGAACTTGTACGAGAACAACTTCTGGCCATAGTTGAAGAAGAACTTCCGCATTCAATCGCTACACGCGTAACAGAGTGGGATTGGCCACGAATCCGTTGCGAAATTCTTGTTGAACGTGATTCACAAAAAGGAATAGTCATCGGAAAGAATGGGCTAGTTCTCAAGGAAGTAGGAACCAAAGCTCGACAACACCTACCCGAAGAAGTATTTCTTGAACTTTTCGTCAAAGTTGATAAGAACTGGCAAAGACAACCTCGATCGTTGAATCGTTTGGGTTATTAAATGCGAGTTTCAATACGTTTCAGATAAGAAAGAACAGATTCTTGATCTGTGGTGCGAGTCATGGGAGGTAAGGCTTCAATAAGTTGCCCCCGATAGCTCCTATTTTTAGCTAGTCGAGAATCAAGTACTGCAGCAACCCCGAAATCAGATGTAGACCGAATCAACCTTCCTACTCCTTGAGATAGTTCAGTCGCAGCAATGGGAAGATCTATCTCATGAAAAGATCTATCTCCAATTTTCTCTCTACGTGCACTAAGTAAAGGATCGACCGGACTCGGGAAAGGTATTCGATCAATAATCACTAAGGAACAAGAGGGTCCAGGAACATCTATTCCATGCCACAGACCTTTCGTTCCAAAAAGACAAGATTCTTCTTCACGAGCAAAAGCTGCCATCAAAGCTGGCTTCGGAAGATCATCTTGATGAAAAACTGTCCAAGGCAGTCGCGGACGCAGATAGGACGTTGCTTCGTCAAGAGCCCGTCGACTAGTAAATAAGACCAGAGAGCGCCCACCGGCTGCGATAATTAGTCGCTCAATTTCATCGTGAAGAGCCTCACGGTAGTTTTCCGCACGAGGGTCAGGAAGATGAGAAGCACAGTAGAGCAACGCTTGATTTTCGAAATCAAAAGGGCTGCCGACATCTTCATAAGAAAAGTCCTCTTCATCGAGGCCTAATCGGACAGCAAGATTTGCTGGGACGGTAGCGCTAGTCAGAATTACCGTCCGTATTGGCCATAGATTCTCATTAAGGATGTGATCAACAGAAAGAAGTGCAACTTTTAAACAGGGGCGCCCGTAGAGAGATTCAACCCACGCCACAAGTTCCTCTTCAAGCCATCGCGCTATTCTTACGTTTTCTAAAAGTGAATCAATTGACTGGACAACTCTCGTCACTCTTGTTCCAAACTCAAGTGTCTCAAGATCCGGAAGATTTCTTAACACAGAAGACAAAGCCACTAAACGCGTTTCAGCTAAATCAAGAGCATCGGAAAGGACTACGTCTTCTGGCGGTATAACACGCTTATTTAAGTGTGGAGACAAGGCGGCATCAAATATTTCACTCAGTTCACTAACATTTTCTAACTCTGAACATGCGGAAAGAACAGAACTCGCATCTCTAAAGAGAGAACGAAATTTTCCTTGATGAATTTCAAAACCCAAAGAGGAAGAAAGAATCTCTTCAACTTTGTGTGCTTCGTCAAGAACAACGACTTCGTGTTCAGGAAGAAAAGAATTCTCTGAAGAAATGTCTAAGGCGTAGAGATGTAAATTAGTTACAACTATGTCAGACGTAGCCGCAAGATCTCTAGCATTTTCAGTAAAACAGTTTCCACCACTCGGGCATTTACTTCTTCCCGGGCATTCATTTGAACTTACGCTGACTTTTTCCCAAGTGGCGTTACTAGGTTCAAAAGAAAGTTCTGACCGATCACCAGTCACCGTGTCGTTGGACCATTCAATTATTGAATTTATATGTTCCTCATTAACTCCCATACTGGGTTCATCAAAGGATTGTTGTTGATCTGATAATTCATATTCAACGAGTCGTTGGCGACACACATAATTTGAACGCCCTTTCAAAACAGAAAAGGAAAAAGGTGTATCCAGATGTAGTTGAAGAAAAGGTAGATCTTTTTGCGCTAACTGGTCTTGCAAAGCTTTTGTTGCGGTAGCGACAATCGTTGGCTTTTGAGAAAGAATACAAGGCAACAAATAGGCTAAGGATTTACCAGTTCCGGTACCTGCTCGAACAACGAGATGGCTTTCTTCGGCGATTGATTCAGCGACCATACGGGTCATAGATTCTTGTCCTAGGCGCCTCTCTCCGCCATTGGGTAAGTTGCTGCACACCTCTTCAAGGGCAATATGTGAAATATCGGGTAAAGCCATGACTAGAGAGTAGATGGTTAACTTCAATTCTTGGTGCTTAAGGTGCGGCTCAATGGTCAAAGAGAGGGTAAGTTTCTAGTGTGAAGATTTCTGACTTAGACCCCTCAAGGATCCCAACCCATATAGCTGCGGTAATGGATGGGAATGGCCGATGGGCAGAAAACCGTAAACTGCCACGCACGGAAGGCCATACCGCAGGTGAACAGTCGCTGATGGATGTTTTAGAAGGAGCCGATGATGTCGGAGTTAAATGGTTCACGGTGTTTGCTTTCTCAACAGAAAACTGGTCAAGGCCACCTGCAGAGGTGCAGTTTCTTCTTAACTTCAACGAAAAGATTCTTTTAGAAAGACAAGACGAATTGCATGAGAGAAATGTGCGAATTCGTTTTATTGGTCGCAGAAACCGGCAAGTCCCAAAACGATTAATACGCCGTATGGAAGAAGCAGAAAATCTAACGAAAAATAACACTGGGCTTACTTTCACCATTGCTTTTAACTATGGGGGGCGAGCTGAAATTGTTGACGTTGTGAAACGAATAGTTGATACTGGAATGTCTTCCACACGAGTAACTGAAAAAACTATCAACCGGTATCTTTACGATTCAACTATCCCGGATCCAGATCTCGTGATACGCACTTCGGGAGAATATCGGGTATCAAATTTTCTTCTTTGGGAAATCGCATACAGTGAACTTGTATTCTCAGAAGTGCTTTGGCCTGATTTCCGGCGAGAGAACTTTTTTGCAGCGATTAAAGAGTACCAAGATCGGGATCGTCGTTACGGCGGAGTATCTGAAACCTAATCATGAGCCAATACAACGACAAAGGGGTTGTGCTTCGTGGATGGCGGTTAGGTGAATCAGACCGCATAGTCGTCTTACTCACAGCAGAACACGGAAAAGTAAGAGCAGTCGTTAAAGGCGTCCGAAAAACAAAAAGCAAGTTTGGTGGAAGGCTCGAGTTAACAAGCCATGTGGCTTTCCAAATGTTTGAAGGAAGAGGAGAGCTTGGGATAGTCACTCAAGCAGAAACTCTTGATCGTTTTGCAAACCTACGCACTGACCCTAATTTGTTTGCTAACGCTTCGGCCATGCTTGAAGCAATTGACCATTTCGCTTTAGATCATGATAGCGACACAAGAAGGTACGAAATGCTGGTAGGGGCGTTAAAGACTTTGGATAATGATCCAGCACCATTGGTTGTACCTGCTTTTTTCTTA
>CAJXEU010000005.1 GCA_913052525.1 uncultured Actinomycetes bacterium | reverse complement strand
GCCTCTCCAACAGTTCTTCTCGCCTGTCAACCAACTCGTGGGGTTGACATTGGCGCTGCAGAATACATCCATAACCGACTTATAGAACAAAGAGAATTAGGCACAGCAACTCTTCTCATTTCTGAAGATCTCGATGAAGTTCTTGGATTGTCTGACCGAGTAGCGGTTATGTACGAAGGAAAAGTGATTGCCATAGTGTCTGGGGAAGATGCAGAAAGAAACAAAGTCGGACTCTTGATGGCTGGAATCACAGAAACCATTGATGCCTAACTTAAGTGAATAGGAGTCCAAGTCCTTCAACTAACCGCCATCCAAGGTAAATCACTGCCGCTCCAACAAAAACCCAAAAATGCCATGGTATTTTTTGTGATTGGACTGGCTTCCCATCACTATCCTCTACTCTTTCCCCACACTTTGGGCAAGTCCCGATCACCGATACTGCATTTGGGCTGAGATATTTCTCACAAGGTTCGCACCACGGCATGGACTATTCTTCCTCCGCTACGAATTTAAACTTTACGAATGGAAAGAATGGCAATGTCGTCTTCCACTGCAGCTGGGCTGAAGTCATTAGCGGCTTCTAATAAACGCTGACATAAATCATTTGGAGTTATTCCTGGATCACGTCGAATAGCGTTTTCGATCCTTTCTTCACCAAAGAGTTCGTCACCGTTACGTGCTTCTGTTAAACCGTCGGTATACATCAGCACCATGTCGTCATGTTCCAAGGGTATTTCTCGACTGAAATATGTTCCATTAGGGTCAAGCATCAAAAGAGGCCCAGTTGCACGTAAAGAACGCACTTCGCGTTGATGCCAAAGGAAAGTGGCAGGATGACCTGCGGAGGCATAACGCAATGTTGCTGCTTCAGTATCAAAAATTAGAACCACTAAAGATATGAATTCTTCTGATCTCTCAACAGCGGACATTTGACGGTTTAGTTCTTCAAGTGCTTGAGCTGGATCTCGATATTGTCTCAAAAAGGTTCGCAGTAAATACTTGCCCTGAAACGCGGTTACAGAAGATTCAATTCCATGCCCAGAAACATCACCGATAGCCGCCACTAACCGAGTGGGGCTTGCTAAAAAAACGTCAAGAAAGTCTCCTCCCATCAACCCAGAACCCGCCTGATAAACCCTGCCGATTTCAAATCCTGAAAAATCAGGTAACTCGTCTGAAGCTAATCTTCCTGCCCAAGCTTTTGGAGCTAAATCTTCTTGAGCTAAAGCTTCGTGGGCGCGACGTTCTATATCGATTCTTTGGCGTGCAAGTCGTGCCTCCCGGACCGCGTTACGAGCCCAAGCACTTGAGATAAAAGCCGGTAGAACAACAAGAATAAAAACCCAAGGCGCGGTAGTTGTTGAATTAATAAAGAAACCTAAAGCTAAGAAACCGTATAAGAAAACTGCATGAGCATCCTTACGAAACTGTGACCATGCCAACGTATAAGCATCGGGAGCTTCTTCAGGATCTATCCGATGCACAAGTCGATATCGATAACGAGCTGAACGCACCCAACTAAGTGCGGCAGCCAGACAAATTGCACCGACAACGGTGAGTACCGGGGTGTCCATAGCCAACCAGCGTATCTGACTTAAAGGGTGCTGACCCAAATAAAGACTTTTCACTCTTTTCTCACATTAGGTGACCATAAAAGTCACTCGGAGCGTCGACGGACCCTTAACTTTATTGGAGTGGAACCGAGTTCTAGATCTTCACGTAGTCGTCTTTCTAAAAATCTGATCCAAGTTCTTGGTAGCTCTCGATTCGTAAAAAGAGTAAAAGTTGGTGGATCTGTAGCCCCTTGAGTGGCATAAAGGACTCGAGCTCCGCCAGGCGCGGGATGTGCCTGTTGTGCTGCCCGAACTGCATCGTTTACTCGCCTTGTAGGTATTCGGGTCCGGTAGTCCTCGATAGTTTCTGAAAGTGCTGGCCATAGTCGGTTGACATTCTTTCCGGTCAGAGCACTAATTTTTATCACCGGAGCTTCTCCAACAAAATGAAGTTTTTCTCCTACTTGTTGTGACACGTCTTCTCTTTGTTCGCCATCACATAAATCCCATTTGTTTAAGAGAACTACAATGGGACAACCGGCTGCATCTACTCGTTCAGCGAGCCGTTGATCTTGATGAGTAACTCCTATTACTGAATCAATGACAAGAAGCGCCACATCTGCTGCATCGACAGCTTTGAGTGCTCGAACGAGGGAATAGTATTCAGTGTCTTCATCTATACGTGCTTTTCGCCGCATCCCTGCAGTATCTATAAAGCGGACAGGTCCATAACGGGTTTCAACCATTGTGTCTACTGCGTCTCGAGTGGTGCCAGGACGGTCATGCACTACTGCTCGTTCTTCGCCAATGAGGCGATTAAACAATGTTGATTTTCCGACGTTAGGTCTCCCCACTAATGAAACAGAAACAATTTTTTCGGTTGCTTCCTCTACAACTATCTCTTCGGGTTCTGGGAGAAGTTCTACCACTCGATCTAACATGTCGCCTGTTCCGCGTCCATGTAGAGCACTTATTGTTGAAGGTTCGCCTAAGCCAAGCGACATGAGTTCCCATGCTGCTGCCTCGTGGCTTCGGTCATCCACTTTGTTAGCAACAACAATCACTGATTCAACTCTCTTACGTAGCAAAGTGGCCACTTGAGCGTCTTCTTCTGTTATTCCAACTGTGGAATCTACAACAAAGAGAACTACATCAGCATTGAACATGGCTTGTTCGCTTTGACGACTAACTTTTTCGTCGAGAGAGTCCCCTCCGGTGAGCCACCCTCCAGTGTCAATTAGAGTAAACGTTCGATCTAACCAAAAAGCTTCCACTTCTTTACGGTCGCGAGTTACACCTGGGCGTTCTTCAACTATGGCTTCGCGTCTTCCGATGATGCGATTCATCAGAGTTGACTTACCAACATTAGGTCTCCCCACTATTGCTACTACTGGACTCATAATCAGATTCCTACTTCTATCGCTTGCCGTAAGGAGTGGCCATCCGTTGGAATGATTTCAATTGAACGTGGTAAGTCTGCAGGGGTGAGATCATCCAAAAACCGGCCTCCGCTAAGGCACACGTCCGGTAACAGGTACCGACGATCTTTAGGTTGTTCCTCCAACACTCTCTTAAGATCTTCCCCTACCAATAACCCTGTGACTCCTATGTTTCCTCCGAAAAAATTATTTTCTACTGGCAGCACTTCAACATCTTCTCTTTCGATTTTTTTCAGCAGTGGTTTAATCACTGAAGCACCGAATGAACCTGTTAATACGGTGATTGGCTGATTTTTCTTCTCAATTAGTTTCACTGGAACTTCGCCAGTACGTGGAGCACGATACCCCTGTGCTGGCGCACCATCTACTGAGGAAAAAAAACCAGGACGATGGTGAGATACTTGATTTTCTCCACCGAGAAAATCATGTTCAAAAGCACGAGCCATACCTATCCCATCTTCATACATTGGGAAGCTCCCATAAGTTTGTGCTTCTGGAAATGGACGGCTAACTAACAGGTAATATTCATCTGCCGCATACACGACCCTGCTGTCAGATATCTCAAAAAATAATTCCTGCCACTCTTCAACAATATCTATAACCTGTTCAGCTTCTTTAATAGTATGAGGTCGCATTCTTGGTTCTGAAGTATGAGCGCTTACACCTAACGGGACAACAGCCAAGCTTTTAATTTCTGGAAATTGATCAGCGATTCCTGCAATGGTGTCTTCTAACCATAAACCATCATTTATTCCAGGACATACAACTATCTGACCATGGACTTCTATTCCATGGTCTAAGAGAAGTCGTAACCAACGCAAGCTTGTTCCACCACGTCGATTTCTTAACATTTCTACACGTTTATTTTGATTTATGGCATGAATACTTACATACAGAGGGCTGAGGCCTTCTGTGATCACTCTTTCAAAATCTGCTTCTGTAAATCGAGTCAGAGTCGTGAAGTTTCCGTAAAGAAAAGAAAGTCGATAATCGTCGTCTTTGATAGAGAGACTGCGTCTCATCCCGCGAGGCAATTGATATATAAAACAAAATTCACAATGGTTATCACAGGTTCTGACTTGATCAAAAAGTGGACTATCAACCTCAATTCCTAATGGAGCGCCAGTTGTTTTTGTAATAGTGAACACGTGACGTTCACCTTTTCGCTCTATATCCATAACCACTTCTGGTTCGTCCACTAAAAGTTGGTATTGAATTACATCTCTAGGGGTTTCATTATTTATCTGAAAAATGAGGTCGCCAGTTAGCACTCCTGCATGATCTGCAGGAGAGTCTTCAGTTACTGCTATCACTATTGGCGTAGACATACTTCTCTAGGCTACCGACGATGGGGCCTAGCACCGGTAGAGTTTTATTACTATGACAGTTGATCACGTACTTCTTGCAGAACCTCGGGGTTTCTGCGCTGGAGTTGAAATGGCTATTAAAGCACTTACTTGGATGGTGAGATCCTTTGACGAGCCGGTCTATTGCTATCACGAAATCGTTCACAACAAAATCGTTGTTGAGCGTTTTGAGGCTCAAGGCGTAATTTTTGTTGACTCTATAGATGAAGTCCCTGAGGGAGCACCAATAATGCTCTCAGCTCACGGGTCAGCTCCAGAAGTAACTCAACAAGCAGAAAAAATTGGAGGTTATACAGTCGATGCCGTTTGTCCCCTGGTCACTAAAGTCCATCACGAAGTTAAAACTAGAACTAAACAGGGTTATCAAATCGTGTATGTCGGACATGCCGGCCATGAAGAAGCTGTTGGAACAATAGCCGTAGCGCCTGAAGCCATGCATCGAGTGGAAAGCCCAGAAGAGGTTTTTGAACTACCTAACCTAGGAGAGAAGGTTGCTTTGCTAGCGCAAACCACACTCAGTCATCGAGATTGGGAAGGGGTAACTGATGCGGCTCAAGAACGCTGGTCAGAACTCTGGTCACCAGGACGGAGTGATTTATGTTTTGCCACGACCAACCGGCAGTCTGCTCTTCTTGCTTTAGTTGATCGTTGCGACTCAGTTATCGTGATTGGTTCAACTAATAGTTCAAACACTAGAGCTTTAGTAAAACTAGCCGAACAAGCCAACGGACCTGACGTGATCTGGGTTAATAGAGCTGACGAACTCCCTGAAGGTCTGTCTGGAACTGTGGGGGTAACCGCTGGGGCTTCTGCTCCTGAAGAAACGGTAGAAGCTGTTTTGAAAACTCTGAATCCTTCTAAAGGGGTTTCGATAATTCAACACACCGAGGAGGACGAATATTTTCCTCCTCCCCGCAACTTACGTGAATTGCTTTCAGCTATTCGTTTTTTTGTTGGATTCGGTTTTACGGGGCCTAATCCTACTGGTCACCTAAATGATCGTTCTATTGACGCAGCGAAAGCCCTGCAAAGTTTAGATACCAACTAGTCTTCTTTTCCAAGAGTGGCTGGCTCTGGAAGGGCGGGCTTGCCAAGTAACTCTTGTGCTTGGTCGAAAACTATTTGTAGTTTTTGACGTAATTCCTCTGTTAACTCATCTACTGCCCGCCTTGGTACACGTCCTTCAAAAACTTTCGGATATATGGGTTCTCCAACAACCAAGATCACTTTATGGGGCTTAATTTTTGATGTGCCGGGAGGCCACGCATAGTCAGTTCCAGCTATACCCATTGGAACAATAGGTGCGCCAGTTCGTAAAGACACGAACGCTGGTCCTGCATGCATCTCTTCTTTTTTTACAATCGGTCCGTGCCTTCTCGTTCCTTCTGGAAACATCACTAAAGGTACTCCGCGTTCCAATATTTCTTGACAGGCGCGAAGAGCTGTCCTATCTGCAGTTCCTCTTTCTACTGGAAATGCCCCTACCAGAGTTAAAAGTCTTCCGGAAATACTATTTTTCCATAATGATTCTTTACCCATGAATCTTTGACGTCGAGCAGTAACCATTCCACCAACTGGGGTGTCTAAATAAGAGCGATGTACAGGGGAAAGGATGTACGAACCTTCGATTGGAAAATTGTGTTTATCTACAACTCGAAATCTGAAAAGAACTTTTGACAGCATCCATAAAACTGACCACGCGAACCGGTAAGTAATCCGTTCAATCAAACTCATTTTTTGCCCGAATGAACTCATGGCATCAATCCAACTACATATTCTACTGCTTGTTCTATAGTCATTTCTGAAGTGTCCACCACTATTGCGTCTTCGGCTTCAACTAATGGGCTCGCAGCGCGTTGAGTGTCAACGGCGTCTCTTCTTTCTATATCTGCAGCGACTGTTGCGACATCTCCTTCTTTTACTTCTGCGGCTCTTCTCGCTGCCCGAACTTCTTCAGAAGCAGTGAGGTATATTTTGAGCATTGCATCTGGGAAAACTACGGAACCTATGTCCCGTCCTTCCATCACTCCCCCATTTCGGGTTTCTGCCCATGCTCTTTGGCGCTTAACCATCTCAATCCTTACTTCTGGCATTGTCGCCACTTGACTGACTAACGAAGTGACCTCGGGTCCACGGATTTCGGTTGTGGCATCCACTCCGTTAACTACACAAGATTCTTCCGTGAGTTCCAAGTCTAAAGATTTAGCTATTTCAGTTATTTCTTCGATCTCGCTAGGCCTTATTTGTTTTTGAATAGCAGCAAAGGCTACCGCTCGATACATAGCACCTGTATCCAAGTAGTCGAGATTCAAACGTGCCGCTAAAGCTTTTGCCATAGTTGATTTTCCTGACCCAGCGGGACCATCTATAGCTATTACTCTCACCTAGACACCTTCTCCACTTAAACACTTTAGATCATTCATAAAGTCCGGGTAACTCGTTGAAACAGCTTCCCACCAGCCTATATGCGTTGACGATTCTGAAACCAAAGCCGCTACAGCACATGCCATCCCTATTCGATGGTCACCATGTGAGCTGACATCGCCTCCAGCGATTGGTCCTCCATGAACGATCAACGAATCTTCGTATGCTTCTATCGCTACCCCTAGTTGAGTCAATTCGAACTGAATGGTTTCTAGTCGATCTGTTTCCTTTACCCGTAACTCTCTAAGGCCTTCAAACACTGTGGTTCCTTCCGCACAGGCTGCAGCTACTGCGAGAATAGGTATCTCATCAATCATGCTAGGAATCTCATGAGCCTCCACGTGTGTTGCTTGCAACTGTGAAGAGCGGACAACTAGCTCTCCTGTTTCTTGGTTAATTTGAAGATCGGCCCCCATGCGTTGAAGTACAGAGATAAAGCCTGTCCTCGTGGGGCCCAGATATAGGTTTTCTATCTCGATATGAGAATTTTGGACAATGGTTCCTGCTACTGCCCAGAAAGCTGCTTGAGAAGGGTCTCCCTCTACCTTATGTTTGAACGGTTCTGGTCTACCAGGAGCGACCGTGATCTTATTTTGATTTGTTTTCAAATCAACTCCATACATTGCCATCAATTCTTCTGTATGAGTTCGTGTGGGCTGCGTCTCAATAACTGTGGTTGGAGTTTGAGCAGAAAGTCCAGCAAAAAGTATGGCGCTTTTAACTTGAGCACTTGGCATGGGCATTTCGTATTCAATTCCGAGTAGTTCTTTTCCTATTATTTCAAGGGGCGCATAGCCTCTATCTTCTCTGCTTCTTATATCCGCTCCCATTTTTCTCAACGGAAAAATGACCCGATCCATAGGTCTACTTTGAATTGAAGAATCTCCATCTATGACGGCACGTAAGGGAATCCCTGAGAGTAAGCCAGTTAATAAACGGATGCCGGTACCGGAGTTCCCTACATTCAGCACCTGATTAGGTGTTTTAAGTTTCCCGCCTTCTACCAAACAGGTGCCTTTGTCGTTCTCTACTTTTGCTCCGAGAGCCGAGATGATGAGTTGTGTTTGTCGAACATCCTGTCCACTATTCAAACCTGAAATTTCAGATTTTCCGTTTGCGAGAGCTGCCAGCATGAGAGTGCGATGAGAAATAGATTTATCTCCTGGAACATTTATTCGTCCCGTCAAAGAACTTATTGAGTTTATTCTTTGGATGGTCATGCTAAAGGCTGAGATGTTGGTCGATAGCCATTTGCCATTAACCCACCTTGGAGGCGTTCGCTTAGAGATGTTTCAACTATGAGCACTGCTACGCCTTTATCTCCTTCAGATGAGTGAGCCATTTCAAGGTCGTAAATGTTTACATCCAGATCTGTTGCTAGTGCGAAAATAGCTGCAAGTTCTCCCTTGCGGTCTGGGATAGGGACTCGAACCTCTATCAGTTCCGAAGATCGCGGTGCTCCTGTTGGCAAACTAATTCTGGCTTGGCGTGCTTTTTCTAGTCTTTTCAATAATGCGGTTTTATCCTCTTGAGCTATTTCGTTTCGGACACGCGATAGATCTTCTATGAGGTCATCGAGAACTTCTGTGATCGCTCCACTATTTTCTTTACAAATATCTGGCCAGATCCCTGGGCTTCCTGCGGCTATACGTGTCATATCACGGAATCCGCCTGCTGCTAGTCGAAGTACGGCGTAATGTTCTTCAGATTGAGTGGAGGCGAGACCCATTAGGGTTGCGGCTGTTAAATGTGGAACATGAGAAACAGTGGCGACTAAAGCGTCATGACGCTCAGGTGAAAGAGTGACTACTTCTGCGCCGAGAGATGTGACAACTTCACGGACTATCGCAAATTCTTTGTCTCCTGTTAACTCTGATGGTGTTAATACCCAGTTGGCATTGGCAAACATGGTGGCCGAGGCCCCGTCAACTCCTTCTTGTTCGGATCCAGCCATTGGGTGACCTCCAATGAATCTTTGATCTCTAATTTCTTGCACTATGGGGTTTTTGACACTTCCAGCATCTGTGACTACAGCGGAAGGTGAGCTTACGAGAGCTTCTTTTACTAATGAGGCAACTGTGCTCACTGGGGTGGCGACGAAAATGATTTCTGCTTCTGCATCCCAGCCAATGCTGTCTATTGTCCCTAATTCCAGTGCACGATTTAGGCAGTCATTATCGGTGTCAACGCCACTTATATGCCAACCTCGTTCGCGTAAAGCTAAACCTATTGATCCGCCGATAAGTCCGACACCCACTACTGTTGCGCGGCGACTCATACGTATTTTTGCAACTTAGTCGCGTATAGAGAAATAATCATCACCTCAGATGTTACAGGAGCCTCGCTTGACTCTCCGCTGAATTAATCGGAATCTGCTACTGCTCTTTCTAAAGACCGGATTTCTGTCATAGTTAGTTCCCTCCATTCCCCCGGAGATAACGACCGATCAGACAACGGACCTATGCGAGTCCGTATCAGCCGTTTGACTTGATGCCCCACAGTTGAACACATTCTTCTAACTTGACGATTCCTTCCCTCATGAATAGTGAGTCGTATCGTTCCTTCTTCAATTAAGGCAACTTTGGCTGGTGAAGTTTTTCCATCTTCGAGATCTACGCCTTCTCTTAATAGACGTAAAGAAGAACGTGAAGGGTTTCCTTCCACCACAGCTACGTATTCTTTCTCTACACCAAATGATGGGTGGGTAAGGCGATGAGTTAGTTCTCCGTTGTTCGTGAGAATCAACAAACCTTCGGTGTCTGAATCAAGTCGTCCGACCGGGAAAACTCGAGGATCTGAAGGAACTATTTCCACTACAGTGGGACGGCCTTGCGGATCATCTGCTGTGGTAACCACTCCAGCAGGTTTATTGAGCAAGTAATAAACAACATCTGGGCGTACTCCTATAGGAGCTCCATCTACAGTGACGAGGTCTGTTTCTATTTCTACTCTGCAGCCAAGTTGAGCTTCTTGCCCATTTACTTTTACTTTGCCTTCGAGGATTAATGCTTCGCAAACTCTTCTACTGCCGAAGCCGACGCGTGACAATACCTTTTGTAATCGTTCGCCTTCTGGTTTCTCTGTACTCACATTACTCAGATTCTGAAGTTGAAGATTTCTCCTCTGCTTCCTCTTCTAAATCTGTGTCGTAACGCAGTCCGCGTTCTAGTGCCTCTACGACTTCTGCTCCTGGGACAAAGCCGCCCAGTGACGGCAAGTCATCTAATGAATTGAGACCCATACGTTCTAAGAAACTTTGCGTTGTGCCAAAAAGAACAGCATTTCCGGGTCCTGTGTCACGTGAAAGTTCGTCAATGTATCCTCGCTGCTGCAGAGTGCGGATAACCCCATCAACGTCGACTCCGCGAATTGAAGAAACTTGAGCCCGTGAGATGGGTTGTTTATAGGCGACAATGGCAAGAGTTTCTAATGCTGCTGCTGTTAAGCGGGTGCTTTGTCCTTCTATTACAAACCTTTCCACCCATGGCGCTTGCTCAGGATGACTTTGGTATCTATAGCCGCCAGCGACTCGAACCAAGATGAAGCCTCGGTTCTCTTGTTCATACTCCCATGACAACGATTCGCATACTGCCTCGATGTCAGATGTTGGCTTCTCTAGAAGTTGAGCTAATAGGTTTGGGGGTACAGGATCAGTCGCCACCATAAGAATGGATTCAATTGCTTGTTTAACACTTAGTTCTTCTGATTCATTCATTTCTTAACCGTCATAAATATCAATTAGATCTACATTTGCCGGTCCAGCATCGTCGGCCCAGCGCATTTCAATACTTCCGAAACTAGCAATTTGATCAATCTCTATTACTCCTTGCTTGAAAAGTTCAAGAACCGCAAGAAAACGAACTATTACTTCAATACGGTCCACTAATCCTGTTGTGATTTGTCGAAATGAGATAGTCCCAGAAGTTGGTATTTCGTCGACAAGTTCCTTAACTGCATCTGCGACACTTAACCTGATTGGGGCTATGTGAAAGGTATCTATATGATTTGTAGGTCGCGGGGTCATTGCCGAGATATATGAATTTCGGATATCTTCTAATGTGACTCCTGCTAATAGATCTGGAGCTAAACCTAAGAAACGTTCTTCAAGTCCTGTTCGTCGTGGCCATGACTGAGATGCATCTATTGAAAGACGGCGAAGAATAACTGCGGCATCTTTGAAGGTTTTACACTCAAGAAGTCGGGCTAGTAGAAGATCTCGCTCTTCCCAAAGCCCAAATTCATCTTCTAAGTCATCGCGTTCTTTGCCGGGTAGCATTCTTCGAGTTTTTAGTTCTACAAGAATGGCGGCGATCAGGAGAAACTCTGTAGCTAATTCAAGATCAAGATTTTCTAGTCTTTCTAACTCAGTTATATAGACGTCGACCACTGACGAAAGTGATACCTCATAGAGTTCAACTTCTTCTTTGAGTATTAGATGGAGTAGTAAATCGAATGGTCCATCAAATACTGGTGTGTTAACTGTGACACTCATAGGAATGACCGTAGAGGGTGAGCGCTCCAAAGGGGTGAATAGGAGGCCTTGTCTTTTAATTGTCACTCCATTTCGGTGTTTGACCTATTAGTGTGAGCGTTGATGGCACGTATTTTTTCTGGCATAAAACCTTCTGGCTCAGTTCACCTTGGAAATCTTTTGGGCGCTTTACGCAATTGGGCTTCTTTACAAGACGAAAATGAAAGTGTTTATTGTGTAGTCGACTTACATGCTTTGACTCTGCCTCAAAACCCTGAGGAATTAAGAACTTCAACTCTCTCTTTGGCACAAATGCTTATAGCTGTTGGTATTGATCCTGACAGAAGCACACTTTTTATTCAAAGCCATGTTTCTGAACACACGGAATGTGCTTGGCTCATGGAATGCACGGCCTCTTTTGGAGAGTTAAGACGAATGACACAGTTCAAAGACAAGTCTGATAAAGCCGACTTTGTTTCTGGCGGCTTGTTTACTTATCCGGCTTTGCAGGCAAGTGACATCATTCTCTATGACACCGATCAAGTACCAGTTGGAGAAGACCAGCGCCAACATGTCGAATTAACCCGTGACCTAACAGAGCGTTTTAATAACCGGTATGGAGAAACTTTTGTTGTTCCGGAAGCTGTTATTCCTCCTGCTGGAGCTCGTGTTATGGATCTTCAAGATCCAACCAGCAAAATGTCGAAGTCTGAAGACAGCCCACAAGGATCAATTTCTTTGTTAGATGATGAAAAAACGATTGAAAAGAAGATCAAACGATCTGTCACTGACAGCGATGGAGAAGTCATTTTTGATCCTGTTAATAAACCTGGGGTATCTAATCTTCTTTCGATACTTGGCGCTGCGACTGGACAAGACCCTCAACATGTAGGTGCTGGATTAAGTAACTACGGTGAGCTCAAAGGCGCTACTGCTGAGTCTGTAATTGAGTTGCTTCGACCTGTACAGAGTCGTTACTACGAATTAGCAAACGATCCTGCTGAAACTACCCGTCTACTGACACAAGGTGCCGATAAGGCCCGTGAAGTAGCTAGAGCGACTCTTGATAGAGCGAAAAATAATCTTGGTTTGATTCTCCGGTAGAGATCAATCATCATCTGCTGATTTAAGAATTTTCCCTATTTCTAGATTGATTGTCCATTGATGTTGTGGGAGATGGTGTTCACTAGCCCAGGTCACTACAAGAGAATCGCTTCCTGCTTTTTGTAAAAGTGATGCCCCATCAATGGCGTGACACAAATATCGACCTATTTCTCCTATACGTCCTGGTCTTTGAGACCAACTCTTATGTTGAATTTCAGAGGTGACCACTCCGATCAAAGTAGCTAAGACACGCATCCCTACTCCAGTTTTACTAGTTACTTTCCCTATGTCATGTAGTAAAGCGGCTGTAAGAATTGTTTGTTCTGATTTTTCTAAGGATTTGTCTACTCGTCGCGCTACTTCTATTGAATGATGCTGGTCATTCTGAGGCATTGATTCCCATAAAACCATCTCTTGATAAGACAAGATTTGTTGTACCCATAGGTGATCTCGTTCACTTATAGATTTTTGCTGAAGTGAACCGGTGAATCTTTTGACTAAATGCCAAAGAGTTTTCATAAAGCAATACTTTGATCTGCTACGACCACTCCATCTACGTCTGCCCATAAATGCATTCCTGGAGAAATGGTTACGTTTGAGATTTCTACTGAAATGTCTCGGTTGCCTCTTCCCTGCTTATGGCTGCGTCTTGGACAAGTACCGCGTGCATAAATCCCCATCGGATTGGTTGATAATTCATTAGTATCTCGAACACAACCATCAACCACGATTCCCGCCCATCCATTTTCTGAAGCTAGAGCGCCAAGGTTTCCCCCAACTAGAGCACAACGTGTTGACCCTTTTCCTGCGATGACTAGGACTCGGCCTTGACCTTTTTCTTCTAAAGTTGTTCGAACAAGCGAATTGTCATCTTCAACATCAAGAGTGACAACTTCGCCGCAACACGCTGTGGTTTTGCCGTAACTAATAAACGGCCCCGTAATGACTTTTATCGCCTCACCGTATTCATCGCAAAGATCTGCGGTGGGTTTCATTAGTCATCTTGTCCAAAGAATTCATAAATTTTTTCTTTTGGCCGGCCTACGCAAGCTGTGATTTTTTTATTTTTTGATAAATCACCGTAAACCAAAATTGGTCTTTGAATTAAAACCTTTTTCTGAGAAAGTAATTCAACTACTGCCGACGGGTCATCAACATAATCTTGTTCATTCAACTCTAGTTTTTTGAACTGTGAGTCTTTTCGTACTAAGTCCTCTACTGGGCCTTCAAAACCATCTGCGATACGGTGCAATGTTTCAGCGGTTGGAGGTTCCTTCATATAGAGAATAACTTCTACTTCTTTTCCTAGTTCTTCAGCGACCGCTAAAGCATTTTTTGAAGCATGTCAATTTGGGTTGTGAAATACGGTGTAATTAGCCACTAGTTCTCCTAATTTCTTTATCAGATAGCGTCTGGTCCACGCTCTCCTGTTCGAATACGTATCAGATTATCTACGTCTGTGACCCATACTTTGCCGTCACCAATTTTTTCTGTTCGTGCCGCATCAACGATTGACTCAACTACCGAGTCAGCTTGGTCATCATCAACAACTACTTCAATTCTTGTTTTTGGGGTAAATAAAACTTTGTACTCAGTGCCTCTATAAGTTTCACTATGACCGCCTTGACGTCCGAATCCTTGCACTTCACTTACTGTCATGCCTTGAACATCCAGTGCAGATAATGCGTCTTTCACATCATCAAGTTTAAAAGGTTTTATGACTGCTGTAACTAATTTCAAGGTGTCTCCTTATTCAAGAACTTTGCTTAATTTACTATCACAAGTATTGATGCACTTGCTTCTTTGACATGTTATGTCAGAAATTACATTCGTTTCGTTTCGGGACTGTTTCCCGTTTGTAAATAGTTTTAATCTTTATCTAAACAGATACGTGAATTTCTCCTATTTCTTGACCCGCATGATTTGTAAGGAGTTGAGGTTCTTTTCGTTCGGTTACTCCGAACTCTGCTAAGAGCCAAGTTAAGGCTGTTGCTGCTGCTCGAGATGCACCGTCACGAGCCTTCAAAGCTATTCCTATTTTTTGGTCAGGAACAACTGCACAAAAGACTCCTTCTGCTCCTGTCTTCACTATGGCTTCACCTCTGGTAGACAGAATCATTTCAGTACAAGCACGCCCTGTTCCGGCAACATAAAAAGGCTGATTGGTCATTGCCTGAAATAGTGGTGATGCTGAAGGTCTTTCAATCATTCCTGCCCATCCTGTCGCTAGGCCGCTTAAAGGAACAGCCCAAACTGGCACGCCACATCCATCAACGCCTGGTTCTTGTTTTGAAAGATCTATCTGACACATTTCGCCCAGAATAGGAGTGACATAATTTGTGTGTAGTGGATGTTTTGGATCTAAATAATTTTCAAGACTGATTCCGAGGTGCTGCATGACGGTGAGAAATCCGGTGTGCTTTCCAGAGCAATTATTTGCTGTGACCTTTGGAAGTTTTCCCTTGAAAAGTTCTTCTTTGACTAAATCGAAATTCATTGGGTCATGTTGACCACATGCAAGTTCGTTAGAGGAACAATCTATTTTTGAAAGCCAATTCTCTATTGCTTCTACATGTAGTTTTTCACCATTGTGACTAGAACATGCTAAAGCAATCTCTATTTCACTTAGTTGAAATGCCTCAGCAGCTCCTGTCTCAATCAATGGAAGGGCTTGAATTGGTTTTATGGCTGAACGAGGAAGAACTGATTTTTCATAATCTCCCCATCCGGTAACTTTCTTCCCCTCCAAGTTCATTACAGCTACGTCAACGTAATGAAAGCTCTCTATTGATTTACCGCGTGTGAGTTCTATGCACAGAGGTGCAGGGTTCATAGTTGAGTTGAAGAGTTACGGAGTTCTGTTATTTCTTCTGCAACTTCGATTGCTACATCTCCAGCTTTTGTCGTGAATAAACCTGGAATGAGCGCATGGACGAATGCTGCTAGGCCTGCTCCTAGCATGCGAAGGCTCATGATTATTGCCCGTCGAGCATGTTGAAAATATGTTTCTCCTACTGATGCTGGGTGATCTATGAACATTTTCTTAAAACCCATACCTGCACCTTAGAGAATCTGTAGCTTAATCGGGTCAGTGAGAACCATTTTATTCTTTCACTTCTCGGTTCTTTTGATCTTCTAGTTCATCTCGTAAAGCGATATATCTCTCAACGCGACGAGAATCTATTTGCCCTTTTTCCCTAGCTTTACTTATTGCACAATCAGGTTCTGAACTGTGCATACAGTCGTTGAATCGGCATTGTGTTGCTAAGTCTTCAAGATCTTCAAAAACTCTTTCTAATGCCTCTTGAGCATCCCAGAGTCCTATAGAGCGGACACCTGGAGTATCAATAAGGACGCCTCCCTCTGGTCTCAAAATCATTTCCCGACTTACGGTAGTGTGTCTGCCTTTCTTGTCTCCTGTACGTACCTCACCAGTGGTCATTATTTCATCGCCGATAAGAGCATTTATTAAGGTAGATTTCCCAGCACCTGATTCACCGAGCAACGCAATCGTTTTCCCAACTCTCATCAAGTCCCTTAACGCTTTCAATCCCTCTGGAGGTTCACTCTTTAGAGAGACGGTGAAAATTGGCACATCTACTGCTACAGCCTGGATAGTGGTCTTTAGTTCTGAAGATTCTTCAATTTGATCTGCTTTTGTTAGAACTATTGATACTTCTGCTTTGCTGTCTCGCGCAATGATGAGGAATCGTTCAAGTCGCCCGGGAGGCAACGGACGATCTAAACCATGAACTATAAAAACATGATCTATATTCGCTACTAATACTTGTTCAATTATTTGTTCAGATGGGTCACGTCGAGAGACCGTATTGGAACGATCGAGTATCTCGTTGATTAAAAATCCGAGATCTGGGTCTTCAATTATTGATATCCAATCTCCTACTACTGGAGCTAAAAGGTTTTGTGCCCGCTGAGAATCTGAGAGGACTCGCAATACCCCTTTTGTAGTGATGACATCACATTCTCCGCGATCTACTCGCACTATCCGCCCAAGTTCACCCAATGAAGGTTCGAACTCTGGTTTATATCCGTAATCCCTTAAATCAATTTTCATCTATTACTGATAGTAGATGGATATATCCCCTTGACCTGCGTCTAGCCTGAACTTATGCCTGACTTTTTCCAAAACGGTTCTATTGGGACTATTCATCAATTACGAGGTCGCGAGACTGCTGAATTAGAAAAAGATCTAACTCTTTGGGGTGAAGAAAGTCCGATAGCTCTTGTCATTCCTTGTCTTTTCAGTGAACTTGAGAACTCAGCTTTGCCACAAATAGTTGAAGAACTGAGGGAAGTTAGTTATCTAAGCGAGATTGTTATTGGCCTTGATCGTGCTTCAGGTGAACAATTTGAATTTGCTAAAAAGTTTTTTTCGAAACTTCCACAAAGGCACCGTATTCTCTGGCAGGATGGCCCACGTCTCCAAGAGATCAATTATTCGCTGGAACGTTTTGGGTTTCCTTCTGAAAAGTCTGGCAAGGGAAAAAATGTGTGGTACTGCCTTGGGTATCTTTTGGCAAGAAATAGGTTTCAAACAATTGCTTGCCATGATGCTGATATTCGAAATTATGACCGTTCTCTGCTCGCTCGTCTTCTTTATCCAATAGCTCAGCCGTCGTTCAACTATGCGTTTGCTAAAGGCTATTATTATCGGTCTTCAACCGATCAAGGTGTAACACGTCTCCATGGTCGCGTGAGTCGCCTATATGTAACTCCTTTAATCCGAGCCCTTGCTACGACATTTGGTCGTACAGATGAACTTGAATATCTGGACAGTTTTCGTTATCCGCTCGCTGGAGAAAGTGCGATGGATATCAGCGTGGCTCGCTCGCTTCGCTTTCCCTCAGACTGGGGGCTTGAAATTGGGGTGCTTTCTGAAGTTTACGCGAGGTATCCAAATTCAAGAATTTGCCAAGTCGATATAGCTAGCGATTATGACCATAAGCATCAGCCACTATCTAACAACGATAAGACCATAGGTCTTTACCGTATGAGTCGAGATATTGCGAAAGCTTTCTTCAGGAAACTAACAACATCTGGATTCGCTCTCACACAAGAGAGTTTCCGAACTCTTAAAGCTACTTACATACGAACCGCTCTTGAACTCATTGAACATTACGAAAGTGACGCGATATCTAACTCGATGTCTTACGATCGTGATCAAGAAGAATCTATGGTTTCTCTCTTTGGGCAATCAGTGCTTGAAGCGGGAGAAGGCTTTCTGCAAAACCCCCTTGAAAATCCTTTTGCCGCGAGTTGGTCTGAAGTTCAAAACGAGCATGAGGAAATCTTTGAGACTCTCTTAACTGCCGTAGAGTCCGACAACAAAATGTCATAATCCATATTTTCATTACTTTTTCATCATGTTCCTCTAACAAAAGTGTGTGATAATTCATGCATGGAAAGTGATGGAAAGCTTCAAATCTTGTATAGGTCTCGCTAATGGGAAGCGAAGCAGACCTAATCTGGATGTCAAACCGGTTGGGGTATGGGCTCACCAGTAATGAGTTTTCTGTCTTACAGAATGAAGATCTCTCTGAATTCATGGGAAAACGAATTGATCCAAGCAAATACGGTTTAGAAGTACCTTCAGGCCCATTTGAGAATATTGAAGATCTCATTCCTACCGATAGAGACTCCGATGATTTCCAACGTCTACGAAGGATTGCTTCTTTGAAGTTACTGGACCTTTGGTTAGATGAAATGCGACTCACCTCAGATCCACTCTTAGAGTGGATGACTTTTTTCTGGCATGACCACTTTGCTGTTAGCGGCAGAGTCGTGAAGAGCATGACTGCGCATGTAAACCATCTACGTCTCCTTAGGACACATGCACGAGGGAACTACTCCACAATGCTCCGTGAAGTTACCACTGACCCTGGAATGCTTATTTTTCTAGATGGAGCTTCTAATACCGCAGAAAAACCAAATGAGAACTTTGGAAGAGAACTTCTTGAACTCTATTCGTTGGGTATTGGAAACTACTCTGAAAGCGATGTGCAGGCTGCTTCTACTGCTCTGACTGGATGGAGAATAAGTGATGGAATGGCTAAATTTCGTCCTCGTCTTCACGATGATACTCCTCAGACTCTTCTTGGAGTAAAAGGCGTACATGACGTTGACACTGTCATAGAAGCTGTCATTAACCATGAGGCTCTCCCCGGATTTATTTCAAGGAAACTATCAAATGCTGTTCTGGGTAATGACATATCTGATGAGATAGTAAATGAATTTGCATCTGTTTTTTCCAATAATGATTTACAAATCATTCCTCTGATTGAGGCGATTGTTGACAAAGGTCTTTCTATGGGAAAGCGGACTCAAATAATCCGAAATCCTGTTAGTTGGCTTATCAATGCCGAAAAAATCACTGATGTCGAATTAGGTGCTGAACGACGTGCTCGTGCTTTGAGCGAAATGAACATGATTCCAGGAAGACCTCCAAATGTGGGCGGCTTCCCTGAAACAGAAAACTATTTAAGTGCTT
>CAJXEU010000004.1 GCA_913052525.1 uncultured Actinomycetes bacterium | reverse complement strand
ACTCAACATTGGGCTTCTTTGTTCTAAGTCTTTTGATGACTCAATATTTGAAGATCTTTTTTGGGCCAAGTATGGGTTAGCAAAAAAAGAAATGATCAAGATGAACATCAAAGGTGTATTTCAAATTTGGATGCGTAATGGTGATTACCACGAAATCAATTTAAAGGAATGCCATGCGTGGACTAGAGAAGGTTGCAATCATTGTCCGGATTTCGCCGCCGAACATGCCGATATTTCCACGGGAGGTATCGGCGAGAACAATGATTGGACATTGACGATAGTTCGAACCGAATTAGGCCGGCAAATCATTATGAAAATGCTTGAAGAAGGTGTCATTGAGGGAAAGCCTGGTGATAGCGATCCGGGAGCGATAGCTCTAATGCATAAACTTTCAGCTAAAAGCAGAAGTCGTTGGCCTGATTGGGCCAACCCTCAACCTCGAACAGGACTTGAAGTCACAGCTGGTTAAACGCTGTAATCATTTCTTCAAAAGCCTTATTCATCTCTGCTGCTTCATAGTCAGAAAGCGACTCCAATGGAGGAAAGACTTTATTCCATTGTTCCTGCTTGTCTTGTTTTTCTTTTACGGATTTTAATGCTGCTATCGGTGGATATTTCTCAAGAACTTCACGAAATTTCATGACTACAGAATGTAACTCTTCCGCTTTTTCGATTTTTCGATTTTTGTAGGACGTGATCACACTACTCAATATCGGAGCGGCAACATTCGCTGTTGCAGTAATACACCCTCGTGCGCCAAGTAATAATGCATCAAGTAACGTCCGCTCTGAACCTGGATACACGTCTAGGCCTTCAATTTCAAAAAGCAACTCAGTGTTAGCCCAATCACCTGAAGAATCTTTGACCCCTGCAACCACATTAGGAAAATCCACATGCAGTTTTCGCACTACAGAAACTGGAAATCCGACTCCTGCTACTTGGGGAATATGGTAAAGAAAGATCCGTAGACGGTCATCAGCTATTTGATCAATCAATGAAGCGAAATATCTGTAGAGACCTTGCTCACTAAGGTTCTTGTAATAAAATGGCGGCAGTACCAGAACCCCCGCGCTGCCCACCTCTAATGCGTGTCGGGTGAGAATAAGTGTGTCTTCAAGATTAGTTTGACCGGTCCCAACAAGTAACTTGGAAGAGGCAATACCACCTTCGAGAAGGGCTTCAAGCGAAGCAACTCTTTCATCTCGCCCCACTGACAATGCCTCTCCAGTGGTGCCAAATGGAACAATTCCTACACATCCTTCGTTTAAAACTTTGGATGCATGACCGACTAATAGGTCTGTATCTACTTTGTAGTCGTTTGTTAATGGAGTGACTATTGGAGCGAGAACCCCGTTTGGAAAAAGAGACTCTTGAGAATTCATCTAACTCTGGACGATAGAACCGGCACAATTCTCATTGACCTCAACGAACCATGGGAACCCATCTTCAAGTCCACTCTCAGTGATTTCATTGCTGTGTTTTTTTATGTGGTCATCTAGCTTTTTGAATTCGCTAAACGTCACTGCTTGTTTTATTCCATCAAGAAGGCACCCACAAAACTCTTCTCTAACGATTTCAGGTAGGTCTTCGTTTGCGGCATTACAAGAATCAAGAAAATTACGCTCAGCTAAACCTTCTCCGTTGACAGCTTGTTCTTCCCAATCATTAGGGGTTGCAGAATTTGCACATCCAGTAGCCAATACAAGAACTACCAGAATCGATGAAAATCTAGTAAAGCGAAAACGTTGAATTTTTTTCACAAGAAGATGCTACCAATCTGTTTGCTTTATTGGTCTTTAACTAGATCTTTTGCTCTCTCTAAGACTGAATCAAACATTGGTTCAGTCAGCCTTCCAGTGAAAGTGTTCTGTTGGCTTACATGATAGGAACAAAGGATGGTCTGTCCATTAGGGAGAGAGGCTTCTACACCGTGCCCGAATTTAGGTTTAGGATTTAACCCTAGTTCTACAGCTGCTGATTGATATCCGATTTGGCCGAGTACTAAAACTACTTTCACGTGGGCAAGCGTTCGTAGTTCTCGTTGGAAAAATGGTCGACAAGTTGCTTTCTCTTCAGAAGTGGGTTTGTTGGCAGGAGGAGCGCATTTAACAGGGGCAGTCACATAAACATCTTTTAGTTTTAAACCATCTTCACGATTTTTTGATTCAGGTTGGTTAGCTAGACCCATCCTGTGTAGTGCTGCGAACAAGAAATCTCCAGATCTGTCACCAGTAAATACTCTGCCTGTACGATTTGCCCCATGGGCAGCTGGGGCAAGGCCCACTATGAGAATCCGTGCTTTGGGGTCACCAAATCCTGGAACTCCTTTCCCCCAATATTCTTCCTCGATGAAGGCCGCACGCTTCTCAGTTGACACCTTTTCTCTCCAGTCAACCAACCTTGGACAAGCAGTACAAAGAGTTACTTCTTTGTTGACTTTCTCTAAAGTTCGAATCGGATCCACTCTGGCAGGGTAGATTAATTAAGCCATGACCTCCACACTTGTTCTTTATATTCGTCACGGAAGCACCCCCACTACAGGGGCAGTCCTGCCTGGGCGTGCTCCAAATCTCCACCTTTCTGACGTTGGAAAAGAACAAGCAGAAGCCGTAGCTGCCCACATAAATGCTGGTCAACAGTTCTTTCTCAGTAAGAAAGTTTCTGCTGTTTACGCTTCTCCGATGGAACGAGCTAAAGAGACTGCCTCTCCCATATCTAAAGCAGTTGGTCTGCGTGTGCGTACTGCAGAAGGTTTAATTGAATGCGACTTTGGTAAATGGACTGGAAAAAAATTGAAAGACCTTTTCAAACTGCAAGACTGGCGAACCGTTCAATCTCAGCCTTCGCAATTTCGTTTTCCTGGAGGTGAATCTTTTATAGAGATGCAGGCTCGTGTAACTTCTCAAGTGTCCGATCTTGTTGCAAAGCATCGAAATGAAACTATTATCTGCGTTTCTCATGCAGATCCGATCAAAGCCGTTCTAGCATCAGCATTAGGAACCCCTCTAGATCTCTTTCAAAGAATTGTTGTTGGGCCATGTTCTACAAGTGCTGTTCTGTACAACGAAAATCGGCCCATAGTCCTAACAATGAACAACAACGGACCGCTTAGTAATTTGGTGGCGTCATGAGTCATCCCGAGATCAACTGGGAAGATACCGACGTATTTGTTGTCGGCACTACTGGGCCTCAAGGAAGAAGAGTTTTTTATCTGCAAGCAAGGCGAATAAATGATTTAATTTCTCTCAAATTAGAGAAACAACAGGTAGCTGGCCTAGCAGAATTTCTAGATCGAATGCTTGACGATCTCCCTCCTTCAGATATTGAAGACGAAGATCTTCTCTCCTTAGATGAAGCATTCATTGAACCCGGAGAACCTGCTTGGGTCATTGGAAGTCTCGGTGTTACTTATCAACAAAGCAACGACAGAATAATTCTTTTCGTAGAAGAGTTGATACGCGACGAAGACGACATTCCTGCTCAAGCCCGTTTCCCATTGAATCGTAAACAAGTTGCAGCATTTATAGAGCAGGCGAAAGATCTTGTCGATGCGGGAAGGCCTCCTTGTCCTTGGTGTGATGCCCCACTGGAGTCAACCAACGAGGGTTGGTGCCCTTGTGCAAACTGAGGAATTTCCAGAAGCATCTAACCCTTTTCGAGATAGAGACCCTCTTGCAGACTCTTTAGCTGTGAAGATGCTACTAGAAGGCGAAATTGATCTTTTGGGGCGTATGCCGTGGTCTTCAAATGCAACATTTTTGGTCGATATAAACCTTGAAGGATCAATCATTCAAGGTGTTTATAAGCCTTCAACTGGGGAAAGGCCTCTTCACGATTTTCCACCGGAAATCTATAAGCGTGAAGTCGCTGCTTGGGAACTTACAAAGCAACTTGAGTGGGGAATAATCCCCCCTACTATTACTCGATTGGGACCTTTTGGTGAAGGATCTATCCAGTTATATATCCCTTGCGATTATGAGCAACATTATTTCACGTTGCGTGATAATCCTTCGCACTTAAAAACACTTAAAAGACTCGCTGTATTTGATTTGGTGTCTAATAATACGGACCGCAAAGCCGGACACGTATTAGAAGGAAAAGATGGAGAGATTTGGGCGGTTGATAATGCCTTAAGCTTTCATCATCAATTCAAAGTTCGCACGGTAATTTGGGATTGGGCTGGTGAACCAATTGACTCAGCCCTAATTGAGGATTTAAACGAATTAATCACCAATGGACCCTCGGAACCCTTGCTAGGTTTGTTGGATTCTCTTGAGATTGATGCTCTTCTTTCAAGAGCACAAGCAATATGTTCAACTGGTTCTCTTCCTTACGATACGACTGGACGTCGTGTTCCTTGGCCGCTTCTATGAGTGGTGAACTTGATCGGTTATTAGAACTTGGAGACTTAGATGGGCTCATACGTTTAATTGATCAATGCTGTGTAGATGAATCTTGGGTACTTCTAGAAAGTATCGCTATCCGCTCTCGACAAGCTAACGAACGAGGTCATCAACTTTGGCCTGCCGGAGATCACGCTGAGCACCGTTTAGCCCTTGAGTCTCCTGGAGAATTTGCCGCCCGTGCTGTAAGTCGGGATGCACAAATTTTTGGCTTAGCTCCCCTAACTGAAGTCGCTGCATCTTCTCATACATGGGGAGAACTTGATCCATACTTAACCGCCAGTCCTGCTCGCGCTGTAATAGCACATGAAAGAGTTTTCAGAGGTGAGAATCTATCTGATATTGAACTCGAAGAAGATCCTCTGAGCCTTCCTTTAGCCCTTGCAGAATGGGAACACTCTATAAAAGGATCCGAAATTAAAAAATATGAAATTGTAGATATAGCTCCAAGTCTCGAAGGGCTCACTCCTCTTTCATTACCAAGTTCCCGTGAGATAATGCATGATTCGGCAACCAAGGCTCTACGCAACCTTGTTCATATATGGACAGAACAATCAAATGGAAGCTCAACTGCTGTAAGAGTGGACGGAGATGCGAAAGTAGCAATTGCTTCATTAGGTATAGAAGAAGTCAAAGGTAGACAAGTTTCTACCTCTGAAATGTGGACCTACATGACATGGGCAGCGTCTTCAGGGGGAGCTTTTGGCCGCCGGCCAGGGTGTGCTAAAGGACGTTTTGAAGTTTGGTGGTGTGCTACTGCTTTGGCTGGATTAGATCAAGAAGATACTTGGCCGCCAGATGTCAGTGATTTGGAGGAAGCTCTAAACGAGATGAACTGGTGGATATGGGATGATGAACCTCTCTCTAAAGGGTGGAGATTAAAAATAGCAATTGAAGATCCCATTGAAGGATTGTCTTGGGCGTTGAACGCTCAAGACCAAACAAATTAGTTCTGAAGTTATAAGTTGAATTAGCCTCTAGCTTCAAGCGCAGAAATGAGTTGAGGTAGGACTTTGTGTACATCTCCTACGATGCCAAGATCTGCAACTCCAAAGATTGGGGCTTCTTCATCTTTATTGATTGCGATAATATTCGCAGAACCCTTCATGCCAACTAAGTGTTGGGTCGCACCTGAAATTCCACAAGCCAGGTAGACCGTTGGTTTAACCACTTTTCCTGTTTGTCCAACTTGGTAAGAATACGGTACCCATCCAGAGTCAACCACCGCCCGTGATGCACCTGGAGCACCCTTCAATAACTTTGCGAGATTTTCAATCATCTCGTATTTTTCAGACTCGCCTAGGCCACGTCCTCCAGAAACCACTATGGCCGCTTCATCAAGTTTGGGACCGGTTGTTTCTTCCACAAATCGATCTTTTACAACTGAGGTATTGGTATTGCCAGTATCACCGACCTGCATATCGCCCACACTTGCGGCAGCACCGCCAGATGGATCTGCCTCAAAGGACTTAGGTCTCACTAAAAATATGGCTGCACTGGAACCAGTGAATCCAGTTGTGACGTTAGTTGCACCACCGAAAACTGGTTCGACACCTAATAGGCGATCACCTTCTAATTTTAATTCGACGACATTAGTTATAACTGGCGTATCTATCTTTGCAGATAACCGGCCAGCAACATCTCTGCCGTCATATGTAGTTGCACATAGGACTGCTGACGGACCATTACCTTCGGCTATGGCTCCTGCTATTGCTGAAGCCACTTGTGGACCAGGTAAGGCATTACCCAAGTCACCAATAGATTTGACACCTGCAGCTCCGTATTCTCCTAATTGAGATGCCAAAGCTGAAGCATCGCCGTGAACTATTACTTCTACTGTGTCTGCTAACTGGCGCGCTCCAGTGATCAACTCCAGTGTTGTAGTTGAAACTGATCCGTTTGTTGCTTCACCATAAATCCAAATAGTTGAGATGCTCATAATTGCCTCCTAAAGAACTTTAAGTTCGTCTAAAAACGCCATGATGCGTTCATGGGCATCACCTTCATCAACAATGATTTCTCCAGCTTCGCGTGCAGGGGCCTCTGCTATTTCTGAAATTTCTTGTCTTGCTCCAGCCCAGCCGACGGTTCCTTTTTCGATACCTAAAGCTGTCAAATCAAGTTCTTCAACTGGCTTGTTCTTTGCCGCCATAATTCCTTTGAAAGAGGGGTAACGTGGCTCAACCACTCCAGCAGTGACTGAAACGACACAAGGCAGTGGACATTCAACTTCGTCGTAACCCTCTTCTGTTTGCCTCTTTACAGAAACAGTTTCGCCATTAACTGAAATTTCTTTTGCAAACGTAATTGAAGGGAGATCAAGAATTTCAGCTATCTGTACTGGAACAGTACCGGTATATCCATCACTCGACTCTGTAGCAGTGAGTATCAATGTTGGTTCGCTGCGGTCAATTGCTGCGGCCAAAACCTTGGCAGTTGATAATGCATCTGATCCCGCTAAAGCCTCGTCGCTTACAAGCACCGCGCTATCTGCTCCCATCGCAAGAGCAGTACGCAATCCACTCGTCTCATTGTTCGGAGCCATCGACACCAGTCGTACTTCACCTTCACCAGCTTCATCTCTAAGTTGTAGGGCCATTTCAACTCCATAGGAGTCAGACTCATCAAGAATAAGTTTTACATCTCTCTTGAGGGTTTTGGTTTCGGGATCCAACGCTCCAGGATCGGCGGGATCGGGAATTTGCTTTACGCATACAACAATGTTCATGGCAAATATTCTGCCTTATATAAAGTGTTTGGCAACAGTTCGCGGACAATTTTCTCAAATGGTCATTAGTCACTTGCTGAAATTTTGACTTTATTTTGGTATTACTTACCTAAATAAAGATAAAAAAATCTTCCTTTCATCAAGTTTGCAACGCCTAGTGTCACCTTCAGCGATACTCTCGTTATTGTCATGAAATTACTTTTAGTCGTTAATCCCTCTGCTTCGTCCGTAACGGCCCGTACGCGAATAGTCATCCAAAAAGCTCTTTCTGCTGATCACCGGCTCGAAGTGGCAGCTACAAGCAGACGTGGTCATGCTACGCGACTGGCTCAAAGTGCCGCAAATGATGGGTTTGACCTTGTGGTAGTTCTTGGCGGAGATGGGACTCTTAACGAGGTTGCCAATGGGTTAGCTGGAACCGAGACCGCATTAGCAGCTCTCCCAGGAGGATCTACAAACGTTTTCGCTAGAACTATTGGTCTACCAGATGATCCGGTAGAAGCTACTGGGTCTTTACTTGACGCTCTTGAAGCCGGATCAACTCGCCGAATTGGCTTGGGAGCCATCAATGACCGTTATTTCTTATTCCATGCGGGGGTTGGTTTTGATGCTGCGGTAGTAGAGCAGGTAGAGCGGCAAGGAGGGTTTTTAAAAAGATTCGCTGGGCATCCACTATTTGTTGTAGCGACGATCAATACATGGCTACGTCACTACAACCATAAAAAACCATCATTTCATATTTCTTCATCGAGCGAAGATGCCGCTCAAGAAAGATTCGAAGCTAACGGAATGTTTGCCGTTTGTTTAAATACGGATCCATACACTTACCTTGGTTCAAGGGAGATTTCCTTCTCGCCTGAAACCACTCTTCACACCCCGCTCGCCATAGTTAATTTCAGATCTTTATCTCCAAGTCGTTTGCTTCCCGTACTTGCTGCCTCTCTCGGATTAGGAAATAACCATATTAGCGATAGCAACATCATCGACTACCAAGTTCATGTCACAGAAGGATCCATCACCGGTCATGGCCCCGTTCCATGGCAAGTAGACGGTGACTATTTAGGAACAGAAAAAGAATTTAACTTCAGACACGAACCAGAAGCATTGAATCTTGTCTTGCCCCTTGGCACCAGAGATATATATTAATCAAACTGTTGATCTACTATCTGACGTGCTAATGCAGGCCGGTTAGTAATAACCGCATCTACAGACCAGGACGACAATTCTTCTATTCTCTTTTGTTCATCTACTGTCCAAACAAATACTTTGAGGCCTCGTTTATGAGCTTCAAGCACAAATGTCTCATCAACTAGTTCATCCCATGGATGTACTGCTCCATGCCCATGTCTTATTATCCGATCCAGAATTTGATCAGAACTGGTCCGCTCTAGGACTAACCAACCTGTTGGTAAATCTTCATCGGTGCTACGAATATGGTCCACAGCATTAATATCAAAGGAAGAAACGCGCAATAATTCAGGCGGCCGGTAAGCCTGTGCAAGACCAACCACTGCCTCACAAACCATTGTTACATCTGCCCTATCAGGTTCACCTGGAAGGCTTTTTACTTCGATATTGACACCAAGTCCTTCAATAGATTCGAAGGCCTCAGCAAGACTTGGAATATACGCAGGGAGATCTTTGGAATCGATTTCTCTGATCAGACGCCCATCTTCAAGATGGGCATCATGGTGCACTACAAGAACTCCATCTTCAGATCTTCGAACATCTAACTCAACCCAGTCTGCTCCTTGTTCTTTTGCTGCCTCAAAAGCTGCAATCGTATTTTCATAATGATCAATTGACGCTCCTCGATGAGCGATGACTAGTGGTTTAATGGGCAATTGAGAAATATTCATAATTTATATAAAGCAACCTACCTAGTGTTTAAACCTCTGGCTCCTGTGCATCGTCCCAAAGCCCAAGTAAACGATTAGCAGGAATTTTGACTTCTGCTATAGTTCCACTTCCTTTATCAACTGGTTGCAAAGTCAGTGAACCTCCTAATTCTCCCTCAATAAAGGTACGGACAATCGTTAATCCAAGACCTTGAGCTTTTTCAATCTCAAATTCCTTTGGTAGCCCTACCCCATCATCAACCACTCGAACACTAAGTCCTTCAGATCGCCGGTCAAGTTCTATGGTCACATTTCCAGAAATTTCTTTGTTTGAAAGACTTAACTCTGCATATCCATGATCTACCGCGTTTTGTAATAGTTCTGTCACCACAATGGCCAATGTAGTAGTGGCTTGTGATGGCAAAGTTCCACCTTCTCCTACGACGCTAAATCGTAAAGGTCTTTCTGGTAAAGAGACAGTTTCTTCTACAAGTTTGACAAGCAGTCTCACTATTTCAGTGAACTCTGCATCGTCTTCTGCGCTTTGAGCAAGAGTCTCATGCACTACAGAGATAGCGCTAATTCTTCGTACTGATTCTTGTACTGCTGCGCGTGCTTCCTCGGTTTCTAGCCGGCGACTTTGTAGCCGAAGAAGTGAAGAAATCGTTTGAAGATTATTTTTTACCCTGTGATGAACTTCACGTATCGTTGTGTCTTTAGACACTAACTCCCGATCACGGCGCCTCAGGTCCGTTACATCGCGAAGAAGCACTATCGCTCCGGTCGCTGAACGTCTATCGAGTATGGGTAAACAATGAGATACCACTACGACCTCTGTTCCATGAGTGGTTTCTTCAATAACTGCTGTGCGGCGAGCAAACGCTTGCCGCAGCATCACTGCTCCTAAATTTGTCTCTTCAAGACGTGACCCAACTACTGCACGATGCATTCCTAACCGATGTAATGCAGATACGGCATTCGGTGAAGCAAATTCAATGCGACCCTGATCATCAACTAGTAGAAGACCATCTCCCACACGCGGAGTCCGATGACGCAAACGTTCCTCTTCTCGGTAAGGAAACTCCCCTCGCTCAATCATCTCTGCAAATCGATGAAATACCCGCCGATAGGTTCTCTCTAATACACTGCTGGCTTTGTCGGTTGAATGCACCCGTTCTCTAGCTAGTACAGCTATGACTTGACCACCTAAACGGACTGGAATTGCGCGTACAGAAATTTCTCGATCGGGACCGGTTTGAATCAGCCCATCAATATCTTTTTCTTGAGTGAAACAATCAGCAATTAAGGGTCGTTGTCGAGATTCAAAGATCTGTCCGATCATGTCCGCACGATAAATTGTGGTTCCAGTTGTTGGTCGAATATGTCCCAATAGAACCAAGGTATTTTCGGACTTAGAAGAATCCGTTCCATAAAGCAGCAGATCAGCAAACGAGAGGTCTGCCAGTAGTCCCCATATAGCTGTCAGATTTTGTAAATGAGATACCTGATCACTGTCTAACTCTGTGTGCGCGTGACAAAGTTCGGTCAATGTAGCCATATCTTGAGCCTAGGGCAGACTTTGATGAGGACCGAGATTCTTAAATCAGCTGAAACCTACAGGGTTGCCAGAACCGGCAGCTCCAATGTCAACATAAGCTATTTTGTTTGTCGGAATCCCTACTTGTCGACCTTTGATATCAGTAAGCCAAAAGAGGCTGTTCTCTTCAGAAAGTGCTGAGTCAATATCCTTTTTGAGTTTTTTTAAATCTGTCTTATCAGATAACTCAACTGTTATTTCTTTTGGAGTTTCAGATACCCCTATACGTATGTCCACTATTCTTCCTTGCTCTATTTAATTACTTTTACGAAACTACCCCAGTAAATTCAACTCTGGGTGTGACCGCCTAGTCGGTTTAAGATCTTCATCTATAACTCGAGCCAATTCTTCAAATACCTTCCCCGATTCGGTTGAAGGGTTCGCAGCAACTGGGTTCCCCGTGTCCGCTCCTTCTCTGAGTTCAGGGACAAGAGGAACTTTGCCTAAAAGAGAAACACCTAGCTGGTCTGCGAGTTCTTGTCCTCCTCCTTCACCAAAAAGTTGGTACCGAGCGCCATCATCTGCCGTGAACCAAGACATATTCTCAATCACGCCGTTCACTGAAACGTTTACTTTCTCTGCCATATATGCAGCTCTCTGCGCTACTTTTTGTGCAGCAGGCTGTGGTGTTGTTACGACGATCATCTCAGCTGTAGGTAGAAATCCGGCTAAAGAAATTGAAATATCTCCTGTGCCTGGAGGTAAATCAACTAATAAATAGTCTGGGTTATCCCAATAGACATCTGTAAGAAACTGCTCAAGAGCTTTATGGAGCATTGGTCCGCGCCAAATTACTGGCTGATCCTCTTCCGCAAAGAATCCCATTGATATACAACGCACCCCATTAGCTACTGGCGGAATAAGCATGTCGTCAATAACAGTCGGTGGTTCTTGTACTCCCAACATGCGGGGTATAGAAAATCCCCATACATCCGCATCAACCACTGCAACATCTCTGTCTCGTCGCGCTAAAGCAACCGCTAAATTTGCTGTCAAGGAAGACTTTCCTACTCCGCCTTTTCCAGAAGCAATTAGTAGGACTCTTGTTTTGCTTCCAGGACGCCCAAATGGAACCTCTCGTCCTTCTGCATGACCTTGAGCAGGGTTGGTGCCTGCAGTGGCTTGTGGATCTCCGTGAACCATCAATCGGACAGATTCACGTTGCTCATCTGACATGACAGTGAATTCAACACCCACTTCAGTTATCTCTTCAATAGGGTTGAGCGCTTGTTCAATTGATTCTTTGATTTGATTTTTTAGTGGACAACCAGGGATAGTAAGCGCTATTAATACTTCTACTTTTGAACCATCTATTGAAACATTTTGAACCATTCCAAGTTCGACAATGCTTCTTCTCAACTCAGGATCCTGAACCGGTTCTAAGGCTTTAATTATTCGGTCTTCAATTGCCGTCACAGAATCTCCTAACTAATTAATTTCAAACTACTTTAAATGATCTAATGAGCATTGCCCTTAAGTTCGCTAGGCTATCTGTGTGGACAAGCCACCGCTAACACCTACAGAGTTTGCTTCAGCAGTAACTGCGATAACTGGAGCTTTCGGCGACCCTACACGAAGAGATATCTACCTTTTCGTTCGCGAAAATAATGACGGGGTAACAGCAACTGCTGCTGCGACTCATTTTGATCTTCATCCAAATGTTGCCCGTCATCATTTAGACAAGTTGACATCTGGCGGGTACCTAGAAGTATCTGTCGCTAAAAGTTCAGAAGCTACTGCTGGACGACCTTCAAAAATTTATCAAATTACAGACTTTCCTTCGTCTTTAGAGTTGCCAATGCGTCAAGATTCTGTTCTGGTAAGTTTGCTTGGGCGAACTCTAGCGCTCCTACCTCCTTCTAAAGCAGAAGAAATGGCTGAAGAAGTTGGAATTGAAGTTGGACGCTCAATGGCAGAAACAATCCGGCCAAACGAAATCCAACAGTCTTTTCAGTCAGCTCTGCACTCCATCGCTGCTGCTCTTACAGCCCATGGGTTCGCTGCTCGTGCGGAAAAAGATAATGAATCTTCAAAATTGAGAATTATTTCGGAGCATTGTCCTTTCGGAGTTACTGCTATTGAACATCCAGTGATTTGCGCAGTTGATCGTGGCTTAGTCAAAGGAATGCTCTCATCGTTATACGGAGAAGCCACAACTGATTTATCTTCCTCTCTGCCTATGGGCGACGATGTCTGTATCACCGACATAAATGCTTAACTTTTTGAACTTCAACTTTTTATTTTCTTTTGCTCCGGAGACAAACAAATTGTGGACTATTTCTAAATGATTTATCTCGTGCGGCATGCTTCCGCTGGAGGAAGATATACCTTTGACAGAGATGACACTGACCGTCCGTTAGACCCTCAGGGAGTTCTTCAAGCAGAGCAATTAGATATGGCTTTACGGTCTCGTTCAATAGAGCGAATATTGTCAAGTCGAGCAGTTCGTTGCCAACAGTCAGTAGCCCCTTTAGCACGTTTTCTTAATTTAGAGATAAATATTGAACCTGACCTGTTTGAAGGGTCACATTTTTCTGCGACTGCCTTAATTAGGAAATTTCTTGACCACCCAAGTGGTGTAGTCGCTTGCAGTCATGGCGATGTTATTCCGGAAATTTTAGGTGACCTAATAAAGGAAGGTCTTCAAATTAAGGGTGGGAGATCTTGCGGTAAAGGTTCCATTTGGGCCTTATCTTCTTCTTCAGAGGGCCAAATTTTAGGTTCTTACTACCCGTCTCCTCTTGAAATCAATTAACTCAACCAAGTAACCCTTGATTTTGGAGAAGTTGAACTAATAGTTCTGGAGGGTCCGTTAAATCTTGGAATTTTTTGATATCTAAAGCAGCCCCTTCTTGATCTTCTAGCAATACTGATCTAACTAGCGCACGGTAAGCCAAAGCATTTGGATGTGTTGGATCGTAAATCAAAGCATTATTGAGAGATTCAATAGCTGCATCTATGAGACTGACTTCGAAAGTGTTGGCTAGTAACCATCCTCTTTCAGCAAGCAATGAAGCATCTTCATTATTTCTAGAAATTCCAGAGTCAAGAAGTTGTAATGCTCCAACTAAATCCCCTTCAGAAGCTAGAGCTGAAGCAATCCTCTCTCGAAGTTTGCTAGCGGAAACTAAGTCCCAGACAATTGGAGGAGCATCTAGAGAGTCGAGAACGACTAGATCTGCTGATGCTTTGGTGTATTCAGCATCAGAAAATAGTTGTGAAGCTCTAAATACTCGCGCATCGGGGAATGCTGGGTCAATCTCAATCGCCGTAGATAAATCGTTCCTAGCAGCTTCATAATCCCCTGTTCGCCAGAAAGTCCAGCCACGATATGTAAGCGCTTCAACATTAGATGGTTGAATTGTTAGCACTTCGTCATAAATTAGGACCTTATTTTCATCTGATGCCGTTTGAGCTTCTATTAGAAGAGTTCGAGTTGAGGAACGAATATCTCCAGTTGCAGCATCACCAGTTCCTCGACTTCCTGTGAATTGCACTATAAGTATCCAAGCAACGAGAGCTATACCCATAATAAAAATCATTGTGGTTACCCGTTTATTTTTAAAAGTAAATGGCTTTATTTTCTCTTTGCTTTGCCATTTCTTAAAAGTTGTTCCTAAAAGAGTTATCGCTATGGCGCCAACCAGAATCGGCAACGCCCAAATAAGGCCTGTCAAGCCTGATCTTTGCGGTGTGTAGTCAATACTTTCGCCAAAACGAGATACTAAATCTGCTCTAATAGCACTGTCAGACAACCCTTCATCAACCATGCGGGCGATTTCAGTTCGTATAGCTTGAGCTATCGGAACATCTGATTCTGCTACTGACTGCCCATCACAAACAGGGCAAGCAAGATCATCTGCAATTCGCTGAACTTTGTCTGCGTTAGTTAAGACAGGCTGCTCAGCCAATTCAGAGAAAGTTAGAGCCCCGGCAACAACGATAAGTAACAGAATCCAGCGATAACGGATCATTAGGTTTGTGCCTCGGCTAATAGACCCTCAAGATATTCCTGTGTCACTCCTCCGATGACTTTCGCTGTTACAAATCCAGACGGAGACACCAGATATGATTCAGGTACTGCAACTACCCCCCAATCAACAGCGACACGTTCGGTGTTAGAGGCAAGCACTGGCCAATCTCCCCCATGGAGTTGAAAGAAATCTTTGACCGCTGTTTCTGTATCGGAAAAAGAAACAGTAACAATACGAACATCGTCTCTTCGATTGTGTTCTTCTGCAAATGCGACAAGTTCAGGGTGTTCTCGTACACAAGGTACACAAGTAGTGGAAAAGAAATTGACAAGCACCCATCTGCCGCGTTGATCGTCTAAATCCCATAACTCTCCTTGAAGAGTTTGTGCTTTGATCTCTGGAGCGACTTCACCAACTAGATAAGTGGTCATTCGCTCATTTCCTGAATCTCTTGTCGCCATTATCCCAACGAGAACTAGCATCAGGACTCCAACCGTTGCAGCGGTAACACGCAATGATGTCATGTTGTTACCTCAATTATGTTCTCTTCCTTACTATTCTTGTTGCTTCGGCGAGATGGCACTGCAGACATTAAAGTCCCCAAAGCCATCACTGCTCCTCCAGCCCAAATCCACCAAACAAGTGGTTGAACGGTCACTCTGACTACAGTCGGCTCATCTTCACTTTCTGGAATTTTGAGCACTGAAAGTTGAACATCGTCTTTCCATGTAGATCTAGTACTTGGAGTGCCTATGGGTTGTCCACTAAACGGAAATATGTTTATTGAAGGATTAAACATTCTTTCGTCAACTGTTACTTTTACTTGGGTTTCAATCTTTTCTTCTTTTTCGACAACGACGTTTCCTTGAAAAACAAGTTCGTGGCCTGCAAAAGTGACTGAATCTCCAACTTCCGAAAACCGAAACTCGGTTTGTCGAATGTAAGAAGAAGAAACTGCAAAAGCTACTGCAACAATTGCTACACCTACATGTACCACCATGCCGCCGCTTGATCTACCGAAGAGTCCTGCAAATCCGCGAGATTTAACCGCGAGAACAAGTGGACGTACTGCTCCGCCTATTGCAAATCCTGCTAATCCGATTGCAAGAGTTGAAGTCCAACCTCTTGCTCCAAGTAGTACTCCTACAATTGTTATTAGTGTTCCAAAAACTGCCGGCCACCAAAGTCTTTTAGATAGTACTTCGCCCCCTGTTTTCCCCCAAGGAAGAGCAGGAGCTATTGCCATCAAAAAAAGAAGCAAGAATCCGATCGGCATCGTCATACGTTCGAAATAAGGATTTCCAACCGATATGCGATTCCCATTAATAGCCTCAACTATGAGTGGGAAAACTGTTCCAAGAAGAACCACAAAAGCGAAGCCAGCAAAGAGCAAGTTATTGGTTAAAAATGCTCCTGTTCTAGAAATTGGGGTGTCTATGGAACCTTCAGAGCGAATATCATCTCCACGTAAAATTATGAGCACTAAGACACCGACGACCACCAAAGTGAAGAATGCGAGCAACATCGGTCCAATACCTGATTCAGTAAAGGCGTGTACTGAATCCAAGACTCCTGAACGGGTAATAAACGTTCCTAGGATCGTCAAAGCAAACGTGGAACAAAGTAGTGACAAGTTCCAGACCCTAAGCATGCCTTTTTGTTCTTGAACCATTACTGAATGGAGATAGGCAGTTCCTGTTAACCATGGCAACAGTGAAGCATTTTCAACTGGGTCCCAAGCCCAATAGCCACCCCAACCCAGTACTTCATATGACCACCAAGCCCCAAGTAAGATGCCAACTGTTAGACACCCCCAAGCAGTAAGTGTCCATCTTCTTGTTTCCGTAAGCCAGCCTTCTCCATGGCGCCTCGTCACAAGAAGTGCTACTGCGAAAGCAAACGGAACGGAAAATCCTACATAACCGAGATAAAGCACTGGAGGGTGAAAGGCCATCAATACATGATTCTGAAGGAGAGGATTTGGACCGGGGCCGTCATATCCAGGCCATGGACTAAACGAGTGAAATGGGAATGCTGGGCCTGCAAGAAGCAAGAAGAAGAATAAACATATTAAGAAAAGGATAAGTAAAGCCCAAATGACTACTGGGTCTGTTAAACGTTTTCGGAATCTCCAGAACACTAAAACTAAATACCCGACAAGAATCAATACCCAAAGAAGGATTGAGCCTTCTAGGGCTGACCATAATGTCGCAAAATTAAACAAGGCTGGAGTTCGAGAACTCCCGTGTTCAGCAACAAACGCGACTGTGAAATCACGAGTAATTAGTGCGTTTTCCATCACAGCAAACTGGCCAACAGCAGCTATTCCGATCATGAGAACGAACCAGCGAATACGGATTAACGAACGCTGCGATCCAGCAACTAGACCATGAATGATAGTTAAAACCCCTAAAAAGGATGAGGTGAGACCAAAAGCTACGAATCCTGAACCTAATGTTGTGTTCACTGATTTTTCATTCTTTCAGCCCACAAGATTCAATATCTGTCTCACGATCTTGATCAGTTCGATAGTCGTTATCGTGTTTTACCACCATGTGATCAGTTAATAGATACCAGCCGTCTCTTGCAGCATTCGGAAGAGTTTGAAACTCTAGTAGAGACCCTGAGACCCATTCACCTTGAAGCACTACAGGAACTCCAGGCTGAAATAATTCAGCAGGATCTCCGATATGGGCCACATCGGCATAAGTTCCCGCGGCACAGAATGTGAAGATAACAGCTGATTCTCCATCAACACTTGTTTCTACTATCCCTGGTAGTGGGGTGCCGACAACTCTAAAACGTTTCTCAACCAGTTCTTCTCTTTGCTCTACGACTTCATTTACTTCATAAAAAACTAAAGTCGCATCTCCAAGTGTCACAAACAGCACTGCGGCGACCGCAATCAACAAAAGTACTATTACTGCGATGGGTCCACGTCGGCGCTTTGCCCTTTCAGGTCGAGTCGGGGAAGGAGCGAGATCGTCAGTCACGGATCTCACTCTCTGAAGAAGTCATCCATCTTTGCCGCCCTGAAGGCACCCGAGAAGCAACGGAACGTGCTCGGCGAAATACTGAAGTTATATAAGAAAGGATCACTATTAAAGTTATTCCCCAACCTGCAATCAAATACCCTAAATGCGTCATGATGTTTCCTCTTCATTAGTTGTCGCCTCAGCTCTTCTTTCTGCAATCGCTGTTAAGGCTTCTTGTTCTAAAGATTCTTTCTCGAGCCAACCCAATCTAAAACGGTGTAACACAAGCCACGTAAACAGCATTAAGAAAACAACGATTCCCATCATGAGTGTAAAAAAAGTTAGATCTTCAATTTTTAGTTCACTTAAAGTTGATTTTTGATGAAGTGTGCGGCTTTCCCACCACTCAACGGAGCGATTAATAATCGGAAGGTTTATTGCTGCGACTAACGCCACAATCGCTGATCTGCGCGCTTGCTTGTGTTCATCAGCAACTATGCGGCGAAGAGCTAAGTAGCCGAGGAGCATTAAGAAAAGAATCAAGGTGGTCATTATCCGGACGTCTCCCCATTCCCACCATGTATTCCATACTGGTCGACCCCAGATAGAGCCCTGCACAAGAACTAACCCACAAAATATAGTGCCTACTTCAATTGCGGCATTTGCAGTTACGTCCCACCATGGTGTTCGTTTAATTAAATAACCAACCGATGCAACAGCACCTACTAAAGGAGCTAGATAGGGGCCGATGATTGCCATTGGGACATGAAGGTAAAGTAACCGAACTGCATCGAATTGGCCTATCTCTTCTCCTGTTGTGGGATGAAGACGCACATCAGGATCTGTGAGAAAGAAAGCGAAGACAAAAAGTGTGACTAAACCCAGCAAGGTGGCGAATCCTAATAGTCGTGATTTAGGAGAGCTGGTGACACCTTGATTTTGTTTAAACATTTTCCTTGCACTCATTTCGCTTCTCTTAATATTTTACTCTTCTACCAATACTCCGTAAGCCAGTGAACCCAGTGTCGCGGCTATTAATGCGAATAGTGACAAAAGTCCTGTCCATTGCCACCCATTTGACACTGTCTCTCCAAGAGCCCCGCTATAAGCCTTTGTAGCCCCTATAAGCACAGGGGCCAACACCGGAAGTAACAAGATTGGTAAAAGTGTTTCTCGTACTTCAAGCCCGGAGGCTAAAGCCCCATAGAGGGTACCAGTCACCGACACTGCTATGGCAGTTACAAGTCCTGCTACTACCCATAATGTCGGGTCTTCAATGACTGATCCATAAAAAATAATTATTCCCCCGGTCAAGAAAATTTCTAGAACTACTATTTGTGCAAAGATGGCCATTGATTTTCCAAGGAAAATAGCTATTGGAGATAATCCGGCTAATTTGAGTCCTGTCAAAGAATCATTAACGGTTTCTAGCGAAACCGATCGCTGAATAGCAAGCAACAAGGAAAGTAGTACAGCTACCCAGAACAGTCCAGGAGAAAATAAGCGAAGAGTTCTTTGATCAGCATCAAGAGCGAAACCAAATAAAACTAATACAAGTACTGCAAATGGGACTACCTGATTGATGATGACTCGTGACCTAATTTCAATACGAAGATCTTTTTTTGCCACAAGAAGAAAGTCGTGCATAAATTGCTTCATTGATCTTCATTCTCCAAAGCGACTCCACCGACAACTGTCATTATTCGGGGAGAAAGAGCGCTGATTCGATCAAGTTCATGTGATGCCACAACTACAGTTGCTCCTGCGTTCACAACTTCTTTAATAAAAGAGTCAACTACTTCTCTCCCGTCTTGATCTAGGCCAGAATGTGGTTCATCCAGTAACCAGAGTTGAGGTCGTCGCACGATGAGAGAAGCTAACGAGGTTCTTCTTTTTTGTCCGGCTGATAAGCGAGATACCGGCAGGCCTAGTAAACGTTTTTCAACCCCCATTCTCTCAATAGCATTCTCGGCTCTTTCAAAGGCTGTCGTTTTATCTAAGCCAGCTGCTTGGGCCCAAAAAGTTACATTTTCTCT
>CAJXEU010000003.1 GCA_913052525.1 uncultured Actinomycetes bacterium | reverse complement strand
CTGGTGCATATGTAGCTGCAATATTTCACATGGTGACTCATGCTTTCTTTAAAGCACTTCTCTTCCTTGGGTCTGGGTCAGTGATACATGGCATGAATGGAGATCAAGACATGCGGCATTATGGCGGCTTACGTCGATTCATGCCGATCACAAGCGCTACATTTATCGTCGGATGGCTAGCTATTGCCGGAGTGCCTCCCTTTTCTGGCTTTTGGTCAAAAGATGAAATACTTGCTTTTGCTTGGAATGAATCCCCAATTCTCTGGGCGTTTGGACTAGTAACCGCCGTTTTAACAGCTTTCTACATGACTAGACAGGTCGTTCTTACTTTCTTTGGTCGTTACAGATTCACTGATGCACAACCAGAAGAGATCACAGCGGCTTGGGAAGCACGTATAGAAAAAGCCACAGAAGTAATTACAGATCTTGCTAATGAAATTGAAAAAGTTCAGAAAGAAATAGAAGAGACACGTTCACAAGCTGAGACTGCCAGAACAAAACTAAGTGAAGCGCAAAAAGCTGTAAATGAATTAGTTCCTAATGGTGACGCTGAATCAGACCCCGAAGCTTTAGCAGCTGCTGTAATCAAAGCAGAAGACCAGGTCCTCGCTGCTGATCAGAAGCTTCATGAACTCGAAAATTCTTTGCAACTTTCAAAAGAAAATCATGAATTAGCGCAAAAAGAATTAGAAGAAATAAAAGATGAATCGGAGGCTGATTCATCAGTATCGAATTCCATTCTTAACGATGCTCCAGACACCAGCAAGATCCAAGAGTATTTACCAACAGAAGTTAAAGAACGAAACGAACATCACCCGCATGAGTCTCCATGGACAATGACCCTCCCTCTAGTGATCCTTGCCGGACTAGCGACAGTAGCTGGTTTGATCCAACTTCCATTTTCAGGAACGCTCAAACGACTTGAACATTGGTTAGAACCAACTTTATTTGGTAACGAAGTTCATTTGAATGTTGAAACTAGCACGATGTGGATATTGGCGATAGTAGCCATTATTGGTGGACTTATTGGGATCTCAATCGCAATAATTACGTATCAAAAGAAACGTATTCGTTATTCAATCTTTGAGCATCCGCTATTAGCTGATGCTTGGACTGTTGATAAGAAAGTGTCTGATTTCATGGGAGGACCAGGAATCAGAGGGTTTGAAGCGGTTTCTTCGTTTGATAGTCAAGTGGTTGACGGTGCTGTTAATGGAGTTGCAAGACTTATCAAGTGGAAATCTAAATCCGTTCAAAAAATCCAAAATGGTTTCATAAGAACTTATGCAGCTTTGATTGGAGTCGGAGTTGTTGCTTTACTCTGCTGGTTTTTAGTGAGGTCAAGTATTTTATGAGCACCGCACTTCTTGCTACTTCCACTTCAAGCAGTTTTCCTGTTTTACCGTCACTAATAATAATTCCCCTTCTTGGGGCGTTATTAGTTGCGGTAACTTCTCGCCAGAGGCCAGAACTATTGAAACTTATTGCTGTCATGACATCTGTGACTACTGGGGCGATTTCAATTTGGCTTCTATCAGCATTCGATTCAACCCATGGATCTGCCGAATTTCAATTCGGCAGCCATCAACAATGGTTATCAGACCTCGGTATTTCATGGACTTTTGGAATTGACGGAATCTCTTTATTCTTAGTTGTCCTAACCGGGGTGCTTTTCCCTCTAGCTCTTCTTGCTACCAACCCGGAACACAGTAATAGAGCTTGGTATGGCTGGCTTCTAGTTCTAGAGGCAGGCGTCATGGGAGTATTTGTCAGTCTTGATTTAGTCATGTTTTTCCTATGTTTCGAAGCAGTTCTGGTACCAATGTATTTTCTCATTGGGCGGTGGGGTCATGGCAACCGAACTTATGCAGCCACAAAGTTTTTCCTCTACACCATGGCTGGTTCTGCACTTATGTTGGTCGGAATTCTTGCTTTAGCATTTCTTCATGCCGAGGCAACAGGTGGACCAATTACATTTGACCTCGTAGAGATCGCAGAGGCTCAGAGCTTGGCAACCACGACTGCTAGATGGGTGTTCTTATCTTTTGCACTTGGTTTTGCGGTGAAAGTCCCAATCTTTCCCTTACACACTTGGTTGCCGGATGCGCATACCGAAGCTCCTACAGCAGGATCAGTTATCCTTGCTGGCGTTTTACTCAAACTCGGAACATATGGCTTCTTAAGATTTGGTTTGTATCTATTTCCTGAAGCATCGCATTATTTCGCGCCAGTATTTCTAACTCTTGGGGTAATAGGAATTCTTTACGGCGCAGTGGTAGCAACTATGCAGAAAGACCTTAAGCGTCTTGTTGCTTATTCATCTGTTGCTCATCTTGGTTTCATAGTCCTTGGAACTTTCGCTCTCAATACAGAAGGTATTGAAGGTGGGCTTTTACAAATGATCAACCATGGCGTATCAACAAGCGCCCTCTTCTTACTAGTAGGAATGATTTACGAACGGACACACACACGACAAATAGAAGAACTAGGCGGCCTCCAACGGTCGGCCCCGCTTATGGCAGGAATTTTCACACTGGTCATGCTTTCTTCAATAGGACTACCAGGATTAAATGGCTTTGTCGGAGAATTCCTTATTCTTCTCGGAGTTTTCAATGCTCACCGCTGGTGGGCAGTAGTAGCAACAATTGGAGTCGTTCTTGCTGCCTTATATTTACTTTGGGCTTATCAGCGAGTATTCCATGGTCCAACAAAAGAAGATAAAGAAGATATACGGGATCTATCTCTAAAAGAAAAACTAGTTCTTGGACCTCTTGTTGCTCTAATTATTTTTATGGGCGTTTACCCTCGTCCAGTTATAGAACGCATGGAACCTGCAGTGGATGCACTCATAGAGCACATTGAGACTCACGTTGATGGATTTCATGAACCAATTACACAAAAGGGATCAAGTATCGGGGAAGATAGTTCTTCCGATCATGGAGCGCACGAATGATGTTTGCTGAATTACAAACTATTCCAAGCCCAGAGGTACTGTGGTGGGCTTTAGTTCCGCTTCTCTTAACCGGGGGAGGCGGAGTAGTCCTCCTCACCTTTGCTTCGATAAAAAGTAATCTTCCATCATGGTTTTCAGCTTTGTGGGTGGCTGGAATTTCTGCAGCAGGCTTTATTTCTTTGTTCCCAATCTGGAATCGTGTTGCTGAAGAAGGCCCAAAAACGTTTCTCGCAGGATCTGTAGGTGTGGATCACAGCTCAGTTTTCATTACAGGAATTCTCATTCTCGTAGTTATAGCGACAGTCGCTCTAGCGCATCCTTATTTAAAACGAGAAGATCTACCAGAAGTAGAATTTTACGTCTTGCTACTTCTTGCAGCTGCAGGAGGAATCGTGATGGCCTCCGCCAATGGGCTTATAGTGATGTTCCTTGGAATAGAAATACTTTCCTTAGCCACTTACGTACTAGCGGCATATCACTTGCGAAAAATTCAATCTCAAGAAGCAGCTCTCAAATACTTCATACTTGGGGCATTCGCATCAGCCTTTTTGCTTTATGGAATTGCTCTAATTTATGGCGCAACTGGCTCCACAAATCTCGTTGAAATTAAAGAGTGGCTTTCTGTAAATATTCTTTTTGATGATGGTCTTCTTTTAGCTGGATTCGCGATGCTGCTTGCAGGATTAGGTTTTAAAGTTGCTGCAGTTCCATTCCATGCTTGGACTCCAGATGTGTATCAAGGTGCACCAAGTCCTGTTGTCGGATGGATGGCAGCAGGGGTAAAAGCAGCCGGATTTGCAGCACTCTTGCGGGTATTTGTAGCCACATTTGGCTCCTATGTGTCTGACTGGAGCCCAGCAATAGCAGCTTTAGCTATTGCTTCAGTTCTAGTTGGATCTATAGGCGCTGTTGTCCAAACAGATGTTAAAAGGATGTTGGCTTATTCTTCGATAGCTCATGCTGGGTTTTTATTAATTGGAGTACAAGCAGCAACTGATCGGGGCACGGCGGCAACGTTCACTTACCTTGCAATATATGCATTTCTTGCGACTGGAAGTTTTGCAGTTATTTCATTAGTTGGAGATCAAGGAGATAATCAGCATGACTTAGAGGCTTATAAAGGCTTAGGAACACGTAAACCAGTCCTCGCAGGAGCGTTCACGATTCTTTTACTTGCACAAGCCGGAGTGCCCTTTACCGCTGGGTTCATAGCAAAGTTTGGAGTTATAGCAGCAGCAGTTGAAGCTAGATCTTGGACACCCGCGATAGTCGCGATGCTAGCTACAGCGATCGCTGCTTTTGTTTATTTACGCATCATCGTGAGCATGTATCTATCTGAGCCTTCCGAAGAAAAAGAACTATCTATCCATACTGGAGGACGTGTAGTTATAGCTGTATCAGCGGCCTTCACTATTGTCGTAGGAATCTTCCCTTCTTTGTTAGTTGATCTTGCAAAAGACGCAATCCCAATTTTGGTAGGAGGGTAAATGTTTAAATATGTATTTGGTTCCCCAAAGGTGGCTATTCCGGCAGATAATCTGTATTTAACACCAATTATTCAGGGTTGGTGTTGGTCTTTACCCATTGAAATAGTTAGGTTCTAATTCCGTGTCTGAGTTCCTTCGTAGTTGGTTAACCCTAGTTCTTTTCGGCGGCCTAGCCGTTGTTGTTGTGGGTACTTTTCTTGGATTGTCAAGTCTTATTCGTCCGCGCAAAAACACACCGGAAAAGATCATTAACTATGAGAGCGGAGTGGACCCACAAGGGGATATGTGGAGCCAATCAAACATTAGATATTACGTTTTTGCATTGATGTTTGTATTGTTTGATGTTGAAGCTGTCTTTATCTTTCCATGGGCTGCACGACTCGAAACCTATGGTGTTTTCGGATTAGTAGAAATGGCCATTTTCATCTTCATCCTTGCTCTCGGCCTATTTTATGCTTGGCGGAAAGGTCTTCTCCGATGGGTCTAGTAGAAAACGGCAAGCTTCCGAAACCACTAACGACGCTACTTAATGTCAGCCGGAAGTATTCTCTTTGGGTGTATCAGTGGGGATTAGCCTGCTGCGCTATTGAAATGGGAGCCGCGTTTGCTTCGCCTCGTTATGACGTAATGCGTCTTGGAGTAATTCCATTTCCTGCTAGCCCTCGTCAAGCAGACATGGTTGTTATAGCGGGTACCGTGACGGACAAAATGGCTCCCGTAGTACGCAGACTTTATGAGCAGATGCCAGAACCAAAATATGTAATTTCTATGGGGTCGTGCTCAAATAGTGGCGGACCATATTGGGACAGTTATTCAGTTACCAAAGGTGTTGATCAAATAATCCCAGTTGACGTTTATGTTCCTGGGTGCCCTCCAAGGCCTGAAGCCCTATTAGAGGGAATAGTGCTACTCCAAGAACGAATTGCATCAGAGGATATGACTGAGCGCTGGAACGGTGATCCAATTGTCGTCTCCTGAAGAAACAAACGAGGAAGAAGTCGAAATTCCGAAACGTGATGATATTCGAGAAGATCTGATATCAAAATTAAAAAACGATCTAGGCGAATCGCTTGTCGCCACAGAAGTAGTCGCAGAAGTCGATGTTTGGGTACGTGTTACAAAAGAAGCATGGTTAGAGACTGCACAAGTTCTTTTGAACCGTCACAACATGAAGTATTTCAATTTCCTTTCAGCTATTGATTGGCTACCGTCACCTTTCGGACGTGACATGGATGCTCAAGTAGACCAACCAGAACCAGTTACACCAGAAGAAATGACCTGGGGCACAACAGGAGGAGAAACAAGATTCCAACTGTTAGCGAGAGTGCATGACCTAGAAAACCATTTAGGAATTTCTTTAAAAGTTGACTTAGAGGACACTGATCTTTCTATTGAATCATGGTCTTCTATTTACCCTGGAGCAGACTGGCATGAACGAGAAGTGTCTGAAATGTTCGGAATCACTTTCTTAAATCACCCTAACCCAGTGAAACTCTATCTCCCAGGAGATTTTGAGGGTTATCCGATGAGAAAAGATTTCGCTCTACTTGCTCGCCGGATAAAACCTTGGCCGGGCATAGTCGATGTTGAAGACATGCCAGGAGAAGAGTCCGAAGAAGACGAGGTGGATGCATGAGCGACACTGCTGACACCAAACAAATGGCTTACATAGCTGCACAGGCAGCAGATGCCAGAGTCAATCTTGAAATCGAAACAGAAGGAATGACTTTAAATATTGGGCCACAACACCCGGCCACACATGGGACCTTACGCATTGTCGTCAGGCTCGATGGAGAACAAGTCATTTCAGCTGAACCACTTATGGGCTATATGCACCGAGGCTACGAAAAATTAACTGAGGTACGGACCTACCCACAAGTCACAACTCTGGTTAACCGAATTGACTGGTTAGGAAGTTTCGCCAACGAAGTCCCATTTATTCTTGCAGCAGAGCAACTGATGGAAGTAGAAGCTCCACCTCGAGCCCAATGGATACGCACCGCACTCTTCGAAATGTCACGTATCGCAAATGTAGTCCTTTTCCTAGGAGACATGGGAGTACAACTAGGAGCGGTCACTCCTGTATTTTTCGCTTTCCGCGACCGGGAATTCATTTTGAACCAGATCGAGGCAGTAACGGGAGGAAGATTCCACCCTAACTTTGATCGGATCGGTGGTTTAAAAGATGATCTACCAAAAGGATGGATAGACGAAACACGAGGAGTACTAAAAAGAATTCGGAACTTCTGTGATGAAATCGAAACTCTGGTTGTCGGGAATGAAATTTTCCAATCACGGACAAGAAACATTGGGGTCATACCTGCTGACATTGGTCTTTCCTACGGACTATCAGGAGCAAATATTCGCTCTAGTGGAGTTGATTGGGACATCCGACGAGATGGCGGGGTCGGACTAGTCCACAACGAATTAGATTGGAAAGTATGGACACACCCTGATGGTGATTCATTCGCACGATTCTGGGTACGTCTGCAAGAAGTACGTGAATCATGCACCATGATTGAACAAATTCTTGACGGAATACCATCTGGTCCAGTTATGGCCAAAGTGCCAAGAATAATAAAAGTCCCGGCAGGCGAAGCATATGTAGAGACTGAGAATCCACTTGGAATTATGGGATACTACGTTATTTCAAAAGGAGACTTAACTCCTTTCCGTGTGAAAATTAGATCTGCCTCTTTCAACAACGTGTCAATCACCCCTTGGCTACTTAAAGGAGTTTACGTCCCAGACGTAATCTCAATCTTGGCAAGCTTGTATTTCATATTGGGAGACATAGACCGATGAGTGTTGTATTAGCAGACCTCGCTTATTGGCAGGAAACCACCATCAGACTCCTTGTTGGGCTAATAGCGGTACTCCTCCCAGCTGGAACATTGGTCTACCTTTTCCTATTCAAAATGATGAGTTTTATGCAGAGCAGACTTGGACCAATGGAAGCTGGACCGTATGGCTCACTACAACTTCTAGCCGAAGTAGGAAAATTTCTACAAAAAGAAGACATTGTGCCAAAAGCCGCAGACCGGCTTATTTTTAAACTGGCACCATTTGTGGTACTCATATCCACTTTCCTTTTAATCTTAGTTATCCCAGCTGGACCGGACCTTTGGTTCATAGATGTCGATACCGGAATATTCCTTGGTCTCGCTGTTTCATCAATCTCTGTCATAGGAATTCTTATGGCAGGATGGGCTTCATCTTCAAAATATTCATTACTTGGGGCACTACGAGCTACTGGTCAGCTCATTGCCTATGAACTCCCAATGGTTTTAGCAGTAGTCGGAGTCATTATTCAGGCCGGAACATTGAATGTGCAAGAGATAGTGATGGCTCAAGCAACAGGAGAAATCTTCGGCTTTGGAGGGATCGGCAATCCGTATGTTATTACGCAATTTGTTGGATTCTTAATTTTCTTGATCGCTGTTCAGGCCGAACTCACACAGCCTCCATTTGATATGCCGGTTGCCGAATCAGAACTCGTGACCGGTTATCTCACCGAGTACTCCGGCTTACGATTCTTAATGTTCTTTATCGGAGAGTTTGCAACCGCTGCCATCTTCTCTGCATTAGCAGCCACACTCTTCCTCGGAGGATGGTACGTCCCGGGACTTGAAGCAACAGATAACCTCTTTAATGTTATTGGCCCAATTGTTTTGCTTGGGAAAATGCTTCTAGTTGCTTTCTTTATTTTTTGGTTTCGATTCACTTATCCAAGATTTAGAGAAGACCAACTTCAACAATTGGCATGGAAAGTTCTCATTCCGCTTTCATTGGTCAATATCGTGATTACAGGTGTTCTTAAGGTGGTCTTTTAACGATGAGAAAAATCAAATTACCTGGACTAATTAAAGGATTAGGGGTTACTTTCAAGACTCTTGTTAGAACACTCACTAAAGGATCACACACGGTCCAGTATCCACATGTGAAAGAATCTCCACCCCCACGGGCAAGAGGAGTCATTGCTCTTCATGAAGAAAACTGCACCTCATGCATGCTCTGTGCACGAGAATGCCCAGACTGGTGTATTTATATTGAAGGCCATAAATATAAAGCTCCGCCGCGTCGACCTGGAGGAAAGCCAAGAAAGAAAAACGCACTCGACCGCTTCGACATTGACTTTTCCCTCTGTATGTTCTGTGGAATATGCGTTGACGTTTGCCCCTTTGAGGCTTTGTTCTGGACCCCTGAATATGAATATTCTGAACTAAAAATCGCCGACCTTCTTCATGACAAAACTTTGCTCAGCCAATGGATGGAAACAGTGCCTGATTTTGAAGATTATGAAGCAGGCAGCGAGGCAAAGAAACTGACGGTTCCCCGATGAACGCATACGCAGAGATGGCGGGCCTTGACCCTTTGACCAGCGGTGAAGTTGTAGTTGCACAAAACATAGCGTTCGGCTTGATCGCTGCCATTATGCTCTTTAGCGCTCTTCGCATGGTTACAACTCGAAACGTGGTACACGCAGCCCTATATCTCGTTATTGTGCTTGCTGGTTCAGCCGCAATTTTCATCTTGCTCGGTGCAGAATTTGTTGGCGTTACACAAGTTTTGGTTTATATCGGAGCGATAGTAGTTCTGTTCCTTTTCGGAATCATGCTTACTCGAGGAGCCTTGGGCGTAGATGAAGAAGAAAAAGGAGAGCAACGCCTAATGTCCTGTTTAGTCGCTGGTCTTCTCGCGATTGTTACTGCTGGAGCGTTGATTAATACTTTCTCTGATGCTGAATTAACACGTAGTTCTCCAAGTACTACTGCCACCGTTGGAGACAGTATTTTCAGCCAATTCATTATCCCGTTTGAGGCTGTATCTGTGCTTCTTCTCGCAGCGCTTATCGGCGCAATCGTAGTAGCGAGGAAAGATTGATATGTACTTAAATCAATTCCTCTTACTTTCTGCAGCATTATTCGCCATAGGTGTCTACGGCGTATTAGCCCGCCGCAATGGAGTTTTAGTACTCATGTCAATTGAGTTGATACTCAATGCAGTGAATATAAATCTGGTTTCTTTCGCAGCCTTCCAAGATTCTATTTCTGGAGAAGTGTTTGCTCTTTTTGTAATAGCCGTAGCTGCAGCAGAAGTAGGCGTAGGTCTAGCCATGATTCTTCTCCTGTACCGTAATCGCAGAAATATTGATCTCACAGAGATCGATTTGATGAAGGGTTAAATGATGGCAGAACTCTTCATCTTCGCAGAATCAGCATCACAAAGCGGGCTGCCTCTTGGAATCACTTCAGGAGGAGCATGGCTACTTCGTAACGCATGGCTGATTCCGTTATTACCTGCCCTTTCATTTCTCGGAATTCTATTTTTTGGGAAACGCATGCCCCGAAAAGGATCAGAACTTGGCATAGCAGCCGTGGGTATAGCTTTCGTTTTAGCAGTCCTTACTGGATTGGCATGGCTGGATCATCGGGACAACTACCACGGCGAAGAAACACATCTAGCAGTCGTAACAGTTGAACACCATGGAGAAATTTCTCATGACGAACATCATGACGAACATCATGACGATTCGCACGATGAGCACGCGGCATCAGGGCACTCCGAATCAGGGCACCACGCGGCCCATTCCTCACTAGCCGTCTCAAACACTGTCACATGGTTTCAGACAAATGGAGTAGATATCTCAGTAGGAGTTCTAGTGGACGGACTCTCCGTGATGATGCTTTTCGTGGTCACTTTAGTATCTCTACTTGTCCACATATATTCGACCGATTATGTAGGCGGAGACCGGCGTTACACCCACTACTTCGCATTTCTCTCTCTATTTAGCGCATCAATGCTCACACTCGTAATATCAGAAAACACTTTACAATTGCTGGTCGCATGGGAATTAGTAGGCGTCTGTTCCTTCGCTCTAATCGGCCACTGGTGGGAAGAAAAACCAAACAGCGATGCTGCACTCAAAGCATTTCTTACCAACCGAGTAGGCGACATGGGCCTTTTAGTCGGAGTAACGATTCTGTTCTTCGCTGTCGGTTCTGTTTTACCAGACACATTCGGATCATTTTCAATCGCAGCCACAAACACTGTTGCAAACAATGGACTACTTTCTCACACAGCGCTACTAGTCGCAGCCACCTGTTTGATGGCTGCAGTAATGTCCAAATCCGGGCAGTTCTTTCTCCATACATGGCTACCGGATGCCATGGCCGGCCCCACACCAGTCTCAGCCCTTATTCACGCAGCAACAATGGTCGTTGCTGGTGTATTCATGATCGCTCGACTTTACGGAGTCTTCTTTGAAGGACTTTCAATAGGAGGCTCATCGATAAACCTTATGGCGTTAGTTGGAGGCATAACCACATTGGTTGGAGCTTCTTTAGCCTTTGTTCAACGCGACATAAAGAAAGTATTGGCCTATTCAACAATTTCCCAACTTGGCTACATGGTGCTTGCCTTAGGAGTAGGCGCTTGGACTGCTGCAGTATTTCACTTATTCACCCACGCGTTCTTTAAAGCCTGCCTCTTCTTAGGGTCAGGATCTGTTGCACATGCGGTGCATAGCTTCGATATGAAGTCGGATATGGGAGGCATGAGAAAAGCCATGCCACACACCTACCGCACGTTCATTATTGGATCCATTGCCTTAGCGGGACTTCCCCCGCTAGCAGGCTTCTGGTCTAAGGATGAAATACTCGCCGGAACTGGAGGCTGGGGCTTATTTGGCGGCACTGGCGGCAATGGCTCCTATACCTTAATGCTCGTTATGGGCATGATTACTGCCGCTTTGACCGCCGCCTACATGACTCGATGCGTGTATCTCACATTCTTTGGAGAATTCCGAGGTCACGGAGACGTACATGAATCCGGACCCCGCATTGTGGTACCCCTCTGGATTCTGGCTGGACTTGCAATAGTCGCCGGACTTTTCAACCTTCCAAAAGGCTTCCAACTTGTTCCAGATTCCTTCCAGGAACGTTTTGGTCATTACGTTGAACCAGTCGCTGGTTACTTCCCCACAATAAGCCACGCCACACCATCATGGTCTCTAGCTATCATCTCTACACTCGTAGTGATAGGAGGTGCCTCCGCTGCTTGGTGGTACTACTTTGTCAAAGTAGAGGCTGCTTCAAAAGCAAGTGGCAAGAGCCTTACTGAGTTACCGAATGGACCGACCACTACATATCCATTAGCAAAAATTATTCACAATATTCTTGATAAGAAATACTACTTAGACCATCTTTACACTGGCATAATTGCTGGTGGAACAAAGGGCCCGCTCGCTCGCATGGCCTACCGCTTCAACCAACAAGTGATCGACGGAACAGTTGATCGCGTTGGAGAAACAGCGGTTAAGTCTGGACAATTTGTCTATGACAAAATCGATCAACTTGTGGTCGATGGAGCAGTCAATACCTCCGGACGTCTCTCTTCAGAGGCGGGCGGAGAACTACGTAAAATTCAGTCCGGAAAGGTCCAAAGCTATGCAGCAATTTTATTTGCAGCAGCCACGGTTCTTGCCGGAATATTGATCGTCATCGTTTAGGAGACGGCCAGCATGGAAAATTTCATCAACGATTGGGGACTAACAGTCACCACATTTCTCCCAATGGTAGGAGTAGCAGTAATGCTGCTTATACCAAAGGCACAAGAAGAGCTTCATAAGAAGACTGCTTTAGCGACGTCACTTTTAGTCGCGGTTATGGGCATTCTGATCTTGACACAGTTCGACTTTGATGCCACAGGTCAACTTCAATTTGCTGTTGATCACATATGGATAGATGTAATCAACAGTCATTATGCGATGGGTCTTGACGGTATGTCACTGCCGTTAGTCCTACTTACGATGCTGGTAGTACCTCTTTGCATTATTTATTCATGGAATCATTTCCCTGAACCACAGAATCCCAAAGCTTTTCTCATCCTCATACTGGTCTTAGAGACCGGAATGATTGGAACCTTTATGGCTCAGGACTTAGTCCTTTTCTTTGTCTTCTTTGAAGTTGTGTTGCTACCAATGTTCTTCATGATTGCTGTATGGGGAGGCGACGACCGTCGCTATGCATCGCTTAAGTTCTTTCTTTACACCCTTTTTGGTTCTGCCCTCATGTTGGTTAGCTTTCTAGCCCTTTATTTCTTATCAGGGTCAGAATCGTTCGTACTCTCAGATCTCATAGCTGCAGTTTCTTCAAATGGAGTTTCAAGAACTGCCGGACTCTGGATATTTGCAGGCATGTTCTTAGGCTTCGGCATCAAAGTCCCCATGTTCCCTTTCCACACGTGGCTACCAGACGCTCATACACAAGCCCCAACGGTTGGATCAGTAATCCTGGCCGCTGTTCTTCTAAAACTAGGAACCTACGGATTTATCAGAATAGCTATCCCTGTTCTTCCAGAAGCGGCGGTCGAATGGGCACCATGGATAGGGCTACTAGCTGTCATAGGAATCATCTACGGAGCACTGGGTTGCTTAGCGCAAACCGACATGAAGAGACTTATCGCTTTCTCCTCTGTTGCCCATATGGGATTCGTAATGTTGGGAATTTCAACGCTTACTGATTTCGGAATCAATGCGGCAATTATGGGAATGGTTGCTCATGGATTAATCACCGGAATGTTGTTCTTCATTGCTGGATCAGTCAAAGAGCGCTATCACACACTCGATATCAATCGTCTCGGCGGACTTCTGATCCAAGCACCACGAATGGGATGGATCTTCGGACTATGTGTAATGGCTTCTTTGGGTCTTCCTGGATTAGCAGGATTCTGGGGAGAGTTCCCAGCCATTCTTTCTGCTTACAACCCAGGTAACGGACTACCTGTAACAACTTTCCGTGTATTTATGGTGATATCAGCACTCGGAACAGTTCTTGCAGCGGGATATCTTCTTTGGCTCTTACAACGAGCAGCGTTTGGAACACCCAAAGACGAATTCGCTGAAGATCCATCAATAACAGACGTCACTAAGCATGAATGGATTTCTTGGGCACCTTTCCTTGCTCTTATTGTCGCAATAGGTATTTATCCAAACTTAATCTTCCGAGTAACAGACGGAGCTGTGGATGCATCTTTAGATGACTGTTTGCAAGTAAACGCATCCGAACTAACAGCAGAACAAGCAGAAGCTCTTGGATGCGCCTCAATCTATAACCTCCATGAAGACCATGAAGACCATGCAGCAGGAGAGTAGTTAGTGACGACTCAACTCCTGACTCTTGCTTTTGAACGTCCAGCAATTGACTGGCATGCGGTAGCCCCTGAACTCACTCTTCTCGCCGTCGGATGTCTGATAACTCTTATTGACATAATCTTTTTAGAGAAAGCCCGCCCGTACACCGCAACACTTGCAGGATTGGGCGTTCTCGCTACTGCTATTCCAATTATCACTTTGGCTATGGATGGCGTCGACCGAGTGCTCTTTGACGGCGCTTATGTAGTTGACGATTTTGCTCTATTCACCAAAGCAATCTTCTTGATCTCTGGATATGTGGTCATTCTTTTGTCAACAAACTACGTCGCTGAAGGTGACTACTGGGAGAACGAGTACTACGGCCTGTTACTTGCCTCTTTGATGGGTATGGTCATGATGTCTTCATCACGGGATCTCATCTCTATCTTTGTAGCTCTCGAACTTCTCTCTATCCCTGCTTACCTAATGGTTGCATGGAGAAAGAGAGATGCTCGATCAAACGAAGCTGGCCTGAAGTACTACCTCATGGGGGTATTTGCATCGGCAGTAATGCTTTATGGGATGTCGCTACTTTTTGGAGTTTCGGGTTCTACGCAACTATCAGAAATTTCCAGCTTCCTTACGAACGGTAGCGTTTCTTCAGTTTCTGCAATTACTCTTGCCATAGTTTTTGTGGTTGCAGGATTTGCATTTAAAGTCTCAGCAGCCCCATTTCACACTTGGGCTCCAGACGTCTATGAAGGTGCCCCAACTCCTGTTACAGCGTTTTTATCAGTCGCCTCTAAGGCTGCAGGATTTGTAGCTCTACTACAGTTAATTTATGTAGGTTTCCATAATCAATCCGCTGTCTATGAGCCACTGATATGGATTCTGGCTGCGGCTTCAATGACTTTTGGAAACTTAGTGGCGCTGAAGCAAACCAATATTGTCCGTATGATGGCATATTCCGGAGTCGCTCAAACCGGGTTCATTCTTGCGCCGCTAGCAGTCGCAGGACATGCGGGATTAGAAGACCAAGCTTTATCTGCAATTTTGACTTATCTCGCAATATATGCAGCGATGAACCTTGGTGCGTTCGCAGTAATAATTACCCTTTCACGAAAAACAGGTTCAGCGGAAATCGAATCCTTTAACGGCGCATTCCGGTATGCGCCCGCCATGACCGTATCTATGGCATTTTTCTTATTTTCTCTAGCGGGAATTCCACCTTTAGGAGGATGGTTTGCCAAGTTCGAAGTCTTTAGTGTTCTTGCCTCTTCAGATGATGTCTGGGGTTATGCACTAGCGGTCATAGCGGCAATCAACTCAGTAATAGCTCTCTATTACTATGCCAGTGTTGCTCGCCGCATGTGGGCTGATGAAGCTCCAGAAAATGATTTAACCCCCGTCTCCACAACTTCATCATTGGTATCAGCATTAGCCATATGTGCAATAGTTACTTTAGCTTTCGGAGTTGTTCCACAAATCGTAGGAAGATTTGCCGACGTAACTCTCTTGACCCTAGGGGGCTGAGATTAACGGCCTTCCAGAACGGTTGGCCGCTCGTATAAGGGCAGAAGGGCCCCTTACCTTTGACCAGTGGGTTGAAGCATGCCTCTATGACCCACAAGAAGGTTTCTACTCTTCTGGTGGCTCTGCGGGACGAAGAGGAGATTTCATAACAAGCCCGGAAGTAGGACCACTTTTTGGAACTGTGCTTGCCAATTGGATTGACAAAGTTTGGACCAACCTAGGAAGCCCAAAAGACTTCGTTGTGTTGGAAACCGGTGCAGGGCCAGGAACACTGGCTCGTTCTATTCTTAAAGCTAAACCTAAATCGCTTATTAACGGTCGCTATATCACAATTGAGCGTTCAGAAATTCAACGAAAACTTCATCCAGCGGGAGCAGAGTCGTTGTCGAGCTTTCCAGAAGAATCAATAACTGGAGTAGTCATAGCAAACGAACTTCTTGATAACTTGCCTTTTCGTTTATGTCTAGGAGACGGAGAGAAGTGGCGAGAAATTCTGATCACAGAAGGGTTCAAAGAAACCACAGGAAACGAAGTTGAATTACCTGTATCTTTACCGCCAATTGAAGGAGCGAAAATCCCTATTCAAACAAAAGCCAACGACTGGGTACAAGATGTTTTAGACATTGTGGACCAAGGCGCAGTACTAGTTTTTGACTACTGTTCAACTACTTCTCAAATGGCTAATGAACCCCAAAGTGAGTGGTTGCGCACCTACAGAGGTCACGAAAAAGGAACTAACCCCATTGCTAACCCAGGAAGTCAAGACATAACAGTAAATGTTGCGCTTGATCAACTTCCTGGTGGATTCTCAGCTATTTCTCAAGCAGAATTTTTAACCTCCCATGGGATCGAAGAGCTTGTCAAAGAAGGTCGAATAATTTGGGAAAAGCAAGCTCACCTCGGAGGATTAGAAGCAATTAAAGCACGAAGTCGAATAACTGAATCTGAAGCACTCCTTGACCCAAATGGACTAGGCGGCTTCACAACCCTAGAGTGGCTGATCAGTCACTGAAGAAAGATTTCCCTTCGCTAAAGTTTCAATTACAAGTAACCAAGCAGAAAGAATAAGTTGTGAGTGAACCGACGATCGAAGATTATTACGTTGAGGACCGTACTTTTCCTCCATCAGCAGATTTCGTAAAAGATGCTGTGGTATCAGATCAAACACACTATGACGAAGCTACGAAAGACTATGAAGGATTTTGGGCTCGTCAAGCACGAGAACTGATCTCATGGGATGAAGATTTTCACACCACACTTGAATGGAACCTTCCATACGCAAAATGGTTTCTTGGCGGAAAACTAAACGTCTCCTATAACTGTTTAGATCGTCACGTAGAAGCTGGGTACGGAGACCGAATAGCTTATTTCTGGGAAGGCGAACCCGGAGACACTCGAGAGATTAGTTACTCAGAATTATTGGAAGAAGTTAGCCGTTTTGCCAATGTACTTAAAGAGCTAGGTCTCAAAAAGGGCGATCGAATAGCCATCTATATGCCAATGATCCCGGAATTACCAGTTGCCATGCTGGCCTGTACCCGTATTGGAGTAGCTCATAGTGTCATCTTCGGAGGGTTTTCTCCTGATGCAATTATTGACCGTTGTGAAGACGCAGAAGCAAAACTCATCATCACTGCAGATGCAGGATACAGAAGGGGAGTTCCATCAGCATTAAAAATCAATGTAGACGCAGCCTTAGAACAAGGCGCTTCTTCAGTGCAAAATGTTGTTGTTGTAAATCGATGCGATACAGAAGTCACAATGACCGCTGGAAGAGATTTATGGTGGCATGAACTCATGGAAAAAGCATCTCCCGACTGCCCCGTTGAACCAATGGACAGTGAGCAGTTGTTGTACCTCCTCTATACCTCAGGTACAACAGCCAAACCCAAAGGAATAATGCACACCACAGGTGGTTACCTCACTCAGGTTGCGTACACACACAAAACCATTTTCGATATCAGGCGTGAAGAAGATGTCTACTGGTGTGCGGCCGATATTGGATGGGTGACCGGTCATAGCTACATCGTTTATGGGCCTCTAACAAACGGCTGTACATCAGTGATGTACGAAGGAACACCGGACACGCCTCGCCCGGAATTCCGTAACGGAGAAGATCGAACTGAATGGCCCAAAGACCGACTATGGGACGTTATTGAACGCTATGGAGTGACACAGCTCTACACCGCCCCTACTGCAATACGAACCTTTATGAAATGGGGAGAAACAGAGCCGAAAGCACACGATCTCACTTCTTTAAGGGTCCTCGGAACAGTGGGGGAACCAATCAACCCTGAAGCATGGATGTGGTATCACGAAAATATAGGTGGAGGTAGTTGCCCCGTTGTAGACACATGGTGGCAAACCGAAACAGGTGGCCACATGATCACCCCGCTCCCTGGAGTAACAACGACTAAACCTGGGTCAGCCTGTCACCCTATTCCAGGAGTGTTCGCAGAGGTAGTAGATGATGCTGGAAACCCTGTTGAACAAGGTGGGGGTTATTTAACAATCACGCATCCGTGGCCATCAATGCTTCGAGGCATCTGGGGTGACGATGAACGATACCGTGAAACGTATTGGTCGACCTATGAAAATCGTTATTTCGCAGGAGATGGAGCCAAGATCGACGAAGACGGGTATCTCTGGTTGCTCGGAAGAGTTGATGACGTTATGAATGTTTCCGGACATCGAATAGCCACAGCAGAAGTTGAGTCAGCCCTCGTGGATCACCCGGCTGTCGCAGAAGCCGCTGTTGTCGGAGCTACAGATGAAATCACCGGCCAAGCAATCATCGGTTACGTTATCTTGCGTGGCGGAAACGAAGCTTCAATAAATTTAGGAGAGGAAATTCGTGCCCATGTAGCGACGAAACTTGGCCCAATGGCTCGACCTAAAGCTGTTTTCCTCGTACCAGACCTTCCAAAGACGAGAAGTGGAAAAATCATGAGACGACTACTTCGAGACGTAGCTGAGGGAAGAGATTTAGGGGACACGACAACACTTGCCGATGCCAGTGTTGTAGCTGAGATACGTGCCAAAGCCTCATCTGATCCGCAGGAAGATTGAGTGCTAGTAAATTCACAAATTTATAAAGACACCCTGCCTGCTCCAGGCCCAGTGGTCTTAGTTGACATAGACGGAGTTCTTTCAGATGCTTCAGGCCGCCAACATTATCTCTTTGGTGAAAATAAAGAATGGTGGAATTTTTTCGAAGCCGCTATCGATGACCCACCAATTGTTGAAAGTATCCAACTTGTTAACCGTCTAGCTCAAAACCACACAGTAATTCTGTTAACAGCGCGGCCTAAAAGGCTTACAGAAATCACAGTAAATTGGATGAGTCAAAATAACATTCGATGGGAGGCGTTAGAAATGCGCCCAGATGATGACAACTACACCAGCTCTCCCGATGTAAAAAGAAAAATTCTACACTCGCTTCAATCTCTCGGATATCAACCAAAATTAGCTATCGATGATGACCCGAGAAACTTAGTTATGTATCAAACCGAAGGAATACCTACGGTTTATATTCACTCTGGCTACTACGAATAAAACTCATATCACTTAAATAAATATTCCGGTGGCGCTAATTCAAATCCCTCACCCGGAGCCCCAGGTGTTGAATAGAAACCTAAAACTGGGCCCCCTTGGGTATAACCCATTAATGATCTCAGTTCAGGACTTAAATCCTTCGCTACTTCAGGCGGACAGGACAGATACTGGTTCTCTTCCTGCCTAAGCCAACTAAGCGTGTAATGAAGCAATACAGCGATTCGATTCGCGGATTTAGTACTATTTGTACCTCCACCATGCAGAACAGAACCGTTATAAAACAAGACAGACCCTGCACTCATTTCAGCTGAAGAAATTTCATGAGATTCAGGCTTTCTGTCACGATCCCAAATATGCGATCCGGGAACAATCCGTGTAGCACCGTTACTTTCAGAAAAATCTGATATCGCCCAAATCGTACTGAACTGCGTCTCTATAGACCTATTAATATATGGCCCCCAGACACCACGATCACGGTGAAGATCTTGGTGACCTTCACCAGGAGCAAGCTCTATAGCTTGCGTAAAATGGAGCTGGTAACCCTGAGAATAAGGAGATAAATATTGACCACAAACATTATTCACAAAGGGATGTAAAGCAAGGTCTCGACATTTAGATGAACGCGCCATTAAGGCCCCAATTCGCTTCGTGCGGTAGCCAGAAAACTCGTTCTTCCCGACAGAAGCCAATTCAAAATAAGGAGTTAAATCTGCTTTTATCTCTTCTAAGTCTTTTTGATCCAAAATATTGTCAATAACCACAGCGCCATTCGAGTTCAAAACCTCCAGGGCGGACTCCGCTGAATCTGACAAACTTAAATGTTCAATTCCCATAATTGCTTCTCGCTTAGTTCAAGATGATCAAACTTCTACAAACCGTATCTGATGAAACTAAAAGACGGTTAATCAATAACAAAATGATGGGCACTGACTTTTTAGAGTCGCTCAAATCCTCTAGCATTAAGTAAGGACCTATCGAGGTGAATCAATGTTCAATAATTTCAAAACCTTTATTCTTCTAGCTTTACTCGGAGGCCTCTGTGTGGTTGTCGGGGGAGCATTTGGAGGAGCTCCTATTGGTTTAGGTATAGGACTAGTACTCGTAGGAGGGTCGTATTGGTTCAGTGACAAAATTGCGATCTCATCTGCTCGTGCTGTTCCTGCCACCCCAGAGGAATATCCTGAATACCATCGCACAATGACGGAACTAGCTTCAGATGCCGGGTTGCCAATTCCTCGTCTATACATTTCCCCGTCTCCTCAACCCAATGCTTT
>CAJXEU010000002.1 GCA_913052525.1 uncultured Actinomycetes bacterium | reverse complement strand
TGATATAGGTGTGGCGTTATCTAAGAAAACTCTTGGAGCGACGACGGTAGCTACTACGATGTTTATTGCGGAGAAAGCCGGTATTGAAATATTTGCTACCGGTGGGCTCGGTGGTGTTCACCGTGGAGATTCTGGTGATGTTTCTGCCGACTTGACTGCTCTGGGAACGATTCCTGTAACTGTGGTGAGTGCTGGGGTTAAAGCTATTTTGGATTTACCACGCACTTTAGAATTTCTTGAAACTCTGGGGGTGCCAGTTCTGGGTTATGAAACCGATGTTTTCCCTGAATTTTGGATCCGAGGTTCGAATCTTCCCATTAGCGCACGAGTTGATGATCCTCTAGCAGCAGCCGCCGCCATTTCTGCACATTGGTCTTCTGGAATGAAATCTGGAGTGGTTCTCGCAGCACCCGTACCTGTTGAAGATGAAGCTGATCCTGAAGTGATTAACGCTGCGATAAATGAAGGTTTGGCTGCGGCAGCCGCTCAAGGTGTGGCTGGTTCGGGAACTACGCCGTTTCTGCTTGCGCATATTGTGGAAAGCACAGGCGGAGCGAGTCTTGAAACGAATATTGCTTTAGTTAAAAATAATGCTGCTGTAGCTGCGAAAGTCGCTGTTGAACTTGCTTCTCTTAACAAAAGGTAATGATTTTTATAGTTCGAGAGCGTATTCGCTTAAGCGTTCATAGAGCGGTACCGCTTCTTCAACAACACCGGCGAGATGCTCCGGGATAGTTACTTCTTTAGGTTCATAAGGTAAAAATTCTGTGGAGGCGTGAACTCCGTGGTACCAGTATTTTTCCCAAACACCATCTTCTGGTTTTGGCCCTGCAGGCCATGAAAGCATTGCTTCATCAAAGGGGATGCCAATGTTTTTGCAAAATTTTTCTAATGCGTTGCGTGGGTCTTTGCGTAAAGTCGTAGCGTCAAGTACTACGGGGGTTTCACCTTCATTGAGTATTTCTTCCATCAGATCAACTTGTGATTCAAGACCCGTGTCTCCGAGTGTGGCATCTTTCAAGTTCACTGACAGCGATGCCAACATTTCGGTTGGTTCTCGTACTAGTAGAACGTTGACGCATTGAGAAAGAAACGAACGGTCCATTTCTATTAAATGATGTGCCATTTGTTTAAAGAAAACTACGGGGGCGCCATGATCTGCCAACATGATTTCTTTAGTTACTTGAGTTGAATTTGGATTCTGTGTCTTAAGCACTTCTTCGCGTCCAGGGTGTTCTCGACCAGTTGCCTGTAAGTAATGGGCGTAAAACGGTTCATCAAACACTGTTGTGTCTTGTCTTTCGCGAAACGAATACATCAGAGCTGTGGAAATATTCCTTGGCCCGGAACAACAATTAATCCTTACTGTCATTGTGACACTGATGCTGCTACTGCGTCTTCATAAAGTCCACGCAGCCGTTGGGTCATCGGACCAGGTGCTGTTTCACCGATTGTTCGCCCGTCAACTTCAGTAACTGGAGTTAAACCGCCAAATGTCCCTGTTACAAATGCTTCTTCCGCTGCGTAAACGTCTGTAAGAGAAAAGGGGGTTTGACGGGTTGGGATTTGGGCTTTTTCTGCTGTCTCAAGGACTATCTGTCGAGTGATTCCGTTGAGATTGTATTGCCCTGTTGAAGTTTGAACGATGCCGTTGCGAACTATGAAGAAGTTGGTGGCGTTACAGGTAGCGACCGCTCCGGTGGGGTCAAGCATTAACGCTTCATCAGCCCCTGCATGAACTGCTTGAATTAAAGCTATTACTTCATGCAATTTAGAGTGACAATTGAGTTGTTGATCCAGCATGTCGGGTGCAGGTCGTCTAACTGTGGCTGTGAACAGATTCACTCCAATATCTGCAACTTCAGGGTCGGCTTGTTTATGCTCGGCGATAATGACAACGTTTGGTCCGCCGACAACATTGGATGGGTGTTGGGAGGGAGTTTTTTTGTCACCTCTAGTGATCATCAGTCTGACGTGAACGCCATCATCCATGTTGTTTCGTTCAATAGTTGTTTGAAGAGCGTCAACGACTTCTTCCCGTGTCATTTCTAATGGTATGTCTGCAGCGGCTAACCCGGCGAAGAGTCTGTTTAAGTGCCGGTCTAAGAAAGCAAATTTTCCATGGTGAAGACGGATGCCTTCCCATATCCCGTCTCCAACAAGAAACCCGCTATCAAATACAGAAACTTTTGCTTCGTGTCGGGGGAAAAATTCCCCGTTGATATAGATTTCTACTTTTTCATTTCGTTCGTCGCTAAGCGCTTGGTGTGTACTACGTGCCATGTAGTGAATCTATCTGTCGTTGAGCCAACTAGTGATCTCGGACACCGCTATTCCTGATTCTCCAGCTACTGCGTAAAACAAATACGTTCTATTTTCTTAAACGAATATTTCTGGATCTCGTAACTGGTTAACCTTGCCGTGAGCGAGCTTGAGTGATTGATTGTTGAGGGGTCAGCATTTCAGGATCAACAATCAGATCTAGAACTGCTCCGGTTCTTGAATTCAAGGCTTTGTCGAACGCTGCTTTGAACTCTTCTATGCTGGTTACTTGCTCGCTGTAAAAACCATAGGCGCGAGCTATAGAAACAAAATCAGGATTTTTAATATTCGTTCCAACCACACGTTCTGGATAACGCCGTTCTTGATGCATCCTTATGGTTCCATACATTGAGTTGTTGACAATAAGCACAATGGGTTGAGCTTCTTCTTGTGTCGCGCTTCCTAATTCTTGCATATTCATTTGGAAATCCCCGTCACCTGCGAAACACACAACGGCTCGTTCCGGATCAACAACTTTGGCTGCTATCGCGGCAGGTAATCCATATCCCATGGTTCCGTTTTGTGGAGCTAACAGCCGTGCGTTAGATCCGTATAAGAAGAACTTGTTTGGCCAAACTGAGAAGTTTCCTGCGCCATTAGTAATTATTACATCTTCGGGGAGCACCTCTTGGAGGTAAGCAGTGGCGGCGGCCATGTCTACCCCAGTTGTGGCTACAGGGACTTTATGTGTTGAAAGGAAACGGTTACGAGCCTCTTCTCTCCACTGTTCTCTTCCGTCTGTGCTACTTGGCATTTCTGTTAGTGCTGCTACAGCCAAGTTTGGGTTAGAGCGGACATGAAGGTCTGCTTTAATGACTTTGTCGAACTCGGCTTCTGATGCGTGGATGTGAAGAATTTTTTGGTTTTGGTTTTGATTCTGGAAAAGGGTGTATGCGTTCGTAGTCATTTCTCCGAACCGGACTCCGACTGCAAGTACGACGTCGGCTTCATCCAAGGTTTGTCGGACCGGTGACGGCATCGCGACCCCTGCTTCTCCGGCGTAACAGAAACTGTTGTTATCCATTAAGTCTTGGCGACGGAAGCCAACCACAACTGGAAGGTTTTGTTTTTCAGCGAAACGGCAAAGATTCTCTCGACCATTTGTGGTCCATCCGCCGCCGCCAACTAAGAGAACAGGTTTTTTTGCTTCTTCTAAGAGCGCCATTATTTCTTGAACTTCTTGTTCCGAGATTGAGTGATCTTCAGGTGGTGTGAACGAGATAACCGTTTTTTCCGTGCTTTCTCTTAATACATCTTCAGGTAATGCAATTACTACTGGACCTGGTCGATCAGAAGTAGCGACTGTGAATGCTTGGTTTATGACTTCAGGGATTTGATCAGCATGAGTGATCTCAGTAACCCATTTAGCGATATCCCCAAAAAAAGCGGTGTAGTCCATTTCTTGAAATGCTTCATACCCGCGATGGCTCGTGGGCACTTGTCCGATAAAAAGAATAAGAGGGGTGGATCCTTGTGCCGCTGTGTGTACACCGATAGAGGCATTCGATGCGCCTGGCCCTCTAGTAACAAAACATATACCGGGTTGCCCAGTTAACCGTCCGTATGCTTCAGCCATATAGGCAGCACCACCTTCTTGACGACAACCAATTAAACGTATTTGGTCAGATTTTTCGTATAAGGCATCTAGAACTTCTAAGTAGGATTCTCCTGGTACAGCAAATGCGGTATTTACTCCGTGTGAAACTAATCCTTCTACTAAAAGGTGTCCTCCGTTCATTTCTCATGTCCTTTCCCGAAAAGAAAAACTAAGCAACCTAAGGTAAAAAATGTTGAAGCGACAATACCTAATGGATCAGGATTTCTGACTGAAGAAGCAAGAAAAAATACCGCACTTCCTAGGAAAAGCCACCATGACGTTGTTTCTGCGTTATATCTCACTTTTTAAGTTTGCCACGTCAAAACCGACGAGTCGCCGCTGGCCGGTCTAGATTTCTATTTATGGATTACGGCCCATTTTTTAATGAACTAAGCAAAGATGAGGAAATTGCTCCTCTTCCTGCTTTGACTCTTTCTGATGCTGATAACACTTTTTACCGTGCTGTCACTGGAGATCAGCACTTACTCACTGCAGACCGTGGCCTCTATAAAAGGGCTAGTGGTAGTTCTGGAACGTTAATTAATCCTGGTTTAATCATGCAGGTTTCGATTGGGCAGACCACTAACGCTACGCGAAAAGCTATCGCTAATCTTTACTACCGTTCTGTTGAAATTTTAAGACCGGCAGAGGTAGGTGAAACATTGTCAACTTCTACTGTTGTTTTAGGTTTGTGCGATGCTTCGCCAAAAGTGGATCTTAATAGAGGGAAAGTTTGGTTAGGGATTGAAACTCGTTCTGGGGAAGAAATTATTGCTCGTTACGAACGAGTGGCTTTGTTGCCATGTGCCGGTGATGCTCCGGGGCATAGTGATGAAATTCCGGGCCCCACTGATCCGGCGTCATTAGATTCTTGGAAAAGTTTAGCCCCTTCATGGGACCTGTCTTTGTTGCCAAAAACGGCATGGGAGGTAGGGGAAGAACGTGGTGATCCTTTAGCTGATCATGTTGATCTTGCGCCGGCTTTAGCTCGTTTTACTTTTAATCAGGCTGCAATTCATAGAGACTTTGAAGCTTCCTCTTTTGGAGAAAGATTGGTTTATGGCGGACATACCCAAGGTTTGGCTCAGGCATCTTTGACTCGGCTATTACCAGGATTAGTGACTGTAATGGGATGGGATGGTTGCGATCATTTGGGACCTGTGTTTGAAGGAGATCGACTTTCTTTCCACCACACACTCAAAGAGGAACTTTCTTTCAACGAAGGACGCATTTTAAGATTTGAAACTCGGGCTACTCGAGATAATGAAGATGTTCTTCTCTGGACACCGATAGTGGTTACAACATGAAACGGCCTTTGATTGGCATTACTGGAAAACGTAGGTTCGGTCGCGATCTTGCTGGTAATTGGTCTTCTATGTCGGAAAACCCAGCCGACATTTTTTGGACCAATTACGCTGAGGGGGTTCTTTTCGGTGGAGGGTTTCCCGTATTTCTTTCCATTGATAGCGACCCTATTGATGCAATAGATCATTTAGATGGTTTGTTGCTTACTGGCGGCACAGATATTGAACCCAAACATTACGGAGAGGCATCTGATACTGATTTATTTCCGTATGAACCTATTCGTGATGAATTTGAATTTGGTTTACTTGATGCGGTAATCAAATCTCCACTACCTGTTCTTGGCATCTGTCGCGGTCATCAAGTAGTTAACGTTCATGCCGGTGGCTCTTTAAATCAGCATGTGCCTGAACATGCCTCTTTTGATCAAACCATAACTACGAAATCTCATGAAGTTCTTCTTAAAGACGGATCAAAACTCTCTGATCTATACGGCCCGAGATGTGAGGTCAATTCTTTTCATCATCAGACAGTGGATCGTGTGGGAGAAGGATTTGAAGCCACAGCTCATGCACAAGATGGAGCTATTGAAGGTCTTGAACATTCAGAGTTGCCTATTTTGTCAGTACAGTGGCATCCCGAAATGCTTCCGACACGGCCAACAGATCCAATTTTTTCTTGGCTTGTTAAAGAAGCAAGTTAAATAATTCACACAGACTAGATGTAGTCCGAATATTTTTCGAGATAACGCACTGGTGTGGAAAGAGCATCTTTTCTAAATGGGGCACCTAATTCTTTAGTGCACATGACTTCAATCACCGTTGTAACGCCATCTTCCATTTGTGCATTAATTGCTTTATCCAGGGCTGGTCCCACTTCTTCAAGATCATCAATGCGTATGCCTTCTGCTCCCATGGCTTTAGCAATTTCTGAATAATCTTCTCCTCCGTCAAGTTCTCCGGCGACGAATCGGCGGCCATAGAAATCAACTTGATTCTTTTTTTCAGCACCCCATTGTCGGTTATGGAAAACAACTGCGGTTACAGGAATGTTGTGGCGAACTGAAGTCATGATTTCACTCATACTCATCGCCCAGGCCCCATCACCTGAGTAGGCGATTGCTGGACGTTCAGGCGCTGCCGCTTTTGCTCCAATAATTGTAGGAAGTGCATATCCGCAATTGCCCCAACTCATTGCAGCGAAGAAAGACCGAGGCTCTTCAAATCGGAGATAACTGTTAGAAATTGAGTTGATGTTGCCAATATCAGTAGACACCATGGCTCGAGCGGGCATAGCTTCCTCTAACTCTCTTAACACTTGGCGAGGATGCAGCCAGTTGTCTTCTTCATCAATGGCTTCTTTTATCATGTCGATGCTGAAATCATCAATTTCATTTGTCCAGTCACTTAGTTCTTCTTCCCAAGCTGCTTTTTCTTCAGCGATTCGTGTTAAACGGTCTTCGCTAGTGATATCGCTTTTTAATTCGCGCTCTACTAGGCGTGTGGTTAATGCGTTTGCTGCTGCTCCTGCATCTCCGCATATTCCTACAGATATTTTTTTAACTAAGCCGAGCATCTTTTGGTCTGCATCAATTTGAATGATCTTTGCGTCAGGTGGCCAATAGTCCATGTCGTGTTGAGGCAGAGTTCCAAATGGACCAAGTCTTGTCCCTAATGCAAGAACTACGTCGGCTTGGCTTATAAGTTTCATCGCTGCCTTTGATCCTTGATATCCCAGTGGCCCGCACCATTGTGGATGACTTGCTGGGAATGAATCATTATGCAAGTAACTATTGACTACCGGGCAACTGAGACGTTCCGCTAAATCCACTGCTTCTTGTACAGCGTTGCCCATAACTACCCCACCGCCAGAGATCATGACCGGGAACTCTGCTTCTGCAAGAAGATCGGCGGCTTCATCTAATGTTCGTTCGCCACCCGGTCCACGATCTAGAACCATTGGTTCAGGAATTTCTACATCTATGTCACCATAGAAACGGTCCCGCGGGATATTGAGTTGTGTGGGTCCAATTTCAGACATTGCGCGATCAAAGCAACGGGCAGTGATTTCTGCCATTCGGTGTTCATTATTGATATGTCCCTGATATTTAACAAATTCTTGGAACATCGGTAACTGGTTTGCTTCTTGAAATCCGCCAAGACCTATTCCCATTGTTCCGGTTTCCGGAGTGATTATTACCACAGGACTATGAGCCCAATAGGCTGCAGCCACAGCGGTTACACAGTTCGAAATACCTGGACCGTTTTGGCCGATGACCACCCCATGGCGGCCACTAACTCTTGCATAGCCATCAGCCATGTGTGCGGCCCCTTGCTCATGCACTACCGGAATAAAACGAATGCCGGCGGGTTCGAAAATGTCCATTGCATCCATGAACGCTGAACCCATGATTCCAAAAATGGTGTCTACACCGTTTGTAACCAAAGTTTCAACAAAAGCTTCGCTTGGGGTCATGCGGGTCATACTTATTCCTTTTCCTTTAATCCGTTTTTGTTAACACTTCTCGTCCTAAGCGTTCTAGGACAGACAAACAGGCTTCTAACTCAGAAATTCGAACAAATTCGTCTGGGCGATGAGCGACTTCGATGTCGCCAGGCCCCCAAACCACAGCCGGCATTCCTGCGGCTTGATACAGGCCTGCTTCGGTTCCATATGAAACAACATCAAAATCTGATTTCCCCAATAATTTGACCATGAGAGAAAGAGCAGAAGATTCTTCTTCATATTCAAGTCCATCAACTTCGCATACTCTTTCTGTCTCAATAGAAGCTTCAGGGTGGATCTCTCTCATTTCTGATAAAAGTTGATCAGCAAAAGCTGCTAACTGTTCATGCACATAAACTGCATCGGATCGTTGGATAGGTCTCATTTCCCAATCAAATTTGCAGTGCTCTGCTACTACACACCGAGCTTGGCCACCTTGTATTGTTCCGACACTCATAGTTGTTGAAGGCGGCTGATATGGGCTATCTTGAGGCGCTCTAGAAACCATTTCTGATGTCAATTCCATAAGCCGGTTAATGAACTGAACAGCATATTGAACAGCGTTAACTGCTTTTTCTGGCTCAGAACTATGCCCATTTAATCCTTTGATCGTGGTGGCGTATTCATAACAACCTTTATGGGCTGCGATGGCTTTCAACCCGGTGGGTTCTCCGATAATCACAGCGTCGGGCTGAATATTTTTTGACTTCAAATCCTCTAACAGAATTGGTGCCCCATGAAATCCATCTTCTTCATCAAAGGTAAGAGCGATATGTAAAGGTTTTATAAGGTCAAGTGAAGAGAACCATGGGGCCATGGCTAATACGCATGCTATGAAGCCTTTCATGTCCGCAGAGCCACGTCCAAAAACACAATCATCACGTTGGTCTGCCTGGAAAGGTGGCGTAGTCCAATCATTTGCATTAACTGGAACTACATCTGAGTGTCCTGAGAGAACAATCCCTCCGTTTGTTTCTGGACCGAAGGAAGCGAAAAGGTTCGCTCTTTCTCCATCTGGGCTATGGGTAAGGATAATTTTTGCTCCAAGGTCATCTAAATATTTCTCTACATAATTAATGAGATCAAGATTTGAGGTCAGAGCTACAGTTTCGAAAGCGATGAGTTCTTCAAGAATATTTAACGATTGTGTCAATAAGTTGTCATTCATTTTTTAATAAATAGCTTTCTAGGGAAATCAGCAAACGTTTCTGCAGGCCCGTCTTGAGCGATCATAAAACTTTCAGTAATTTCCATTCCCCAATCATCCATCCAAAGGCCTGGCATGAAGTGAAAAGTCATACCGGGTTGTAGTTCAGATTGGTCTGTGCCTCGAAGTGAAATAGTTCTCTCACCCCAGTCAGGGGGGTAGCTAAGCCCTATTGGGTATCCGCAGCGCGCATCGCGTTCAATGCCTGCACGGGCAAGAGTTTCATGAAGGGCGTTTGCTATATCGCAAGCTCGATTACCTGGTTTAGCTGCTTCGAGTCCTGCTTCAAGTCCTTCCACAAGAGCTTTTTCGGCATCAACCATCTTTTGAGGAGGGTCGCCAAGAAACACTGACCGACAGAGTGGCACATGATATCTCCGATGCACTCCAGCTATTTCAAAAAAGGTTCCTTCGCCAGATTTAAATGGTTTATCGTCCCATGTTATGTGTGCAGCTGATGCGTCTACTCCAGTAGGCATAAGTGGAACAATGGCGGGATAATCTCCTCCAAACTCTTCTGTTCCAGCGATTGAAGTATGGTAAACCTCAGCCACTAAATCATTTTTTCTCATCCCTGGTTCAATGAGTTCAAGAATGCGGTGATGCATTTTTTCTACGATCCGTGCAGCTCTACGCATGTAAACGAGTTCTTGTTCAGTTTTAATTGTGCGTTGCCAATTAATCAGTCCAGTGGCATCAACGATCTGTGCTTGAGGAAGACCAGCTAAAAGGTGAATATGAGAAGCGGCGGAATAGTAGTAGTTGTCTAATTCCACTCCAATTACTGCTTGGTCAAAACGTGAATCCGAAAGAAGAGCTGCTAGGTGCTGATAGGCATGCTTTTCCGTGGACATAACATGGTCATCTGAATAAGCGACCACATGACGTTCATCCATATACACCGTCCGTAAAGCGCCTTTAGCATCCATGCCGCGTCCCCACCAGATGGGATCATCATCATGGGTTACCAAAACTGCTTGTGGTGTGTAGAAAGACCAACCGTCATAGCCAGTTAGCCAAGACATATTTGAAGGATCGGCAGAAACGAGGACTTCAATTCCTCCGGCTTCCATCGCTGAACGTACTTTGGCAAGCCGGAGTGCATATTCTTCGCGGCTAAAATCTAGTTCTACATCAGGCATTTTTACTCCAAACTTTTATTTGAGGTTCTATTCCTTTATCGCAACGTAGCCTGATTAGAGGTTGTCTGGCTAAGGGGGCCAGATCAGAATACTTAACCAGACAAATTTGGAAGGCTCTAATGGGTGGATGGCAATTTTGGATTGATAGGGGCGGTACTTTTACCGACGTTGTAGCACGTCGCCCTGATGGATCAACCGTTACTCATAAGTTGCTTTCTGAGAATCCTCGTATCTACGACGACGCCGCTATTCAAGGAATCCGTCAACTCCTTGATCTCTCTGACGATGATCCATTGCCCTTCGATGAAATTAGTGCGGTAAAAATGGGGACCACTGTTGCGACAAATGCTTTATTAGAAAGAGAAGGTGAACCAACAGCTTTTATAACTACTGCTGGTTTCGCTGATGCTTTAAGAATCGGATACCAGGCCCGTCCTGAACTTTTCGCATTAGACATTGTCCTGCCTGAGATGTTGTATACAAAAGTAGTTGAAATCGATGAAAGAATTTCTGCTGATGGTTCCGTAATTTTGCCACTAGATGTGCCATCAGCAAAAACACTCTTAGCGCAAGTGAGGGGTGAAGGTTTTGATGCGATAGCTATAGCGCTTTTACATGGATATAGATACACCGAACATGAGAAGATTCTTCATCAGATCGCTAGCGAAATCGGTTTTCAACAGATTTCAGTCAGCCATGAGGTAAGCCCTTTGATGAAACTTGTTTCTCGTGGTGACACCACAGTGGTAGATGCATACCTCTCTCCTATTTTGCGTCGTTATGTTAATTCGGTTGATGAAAAGCTTCGCCCTGATGGGACGGGACCGAATCTTATGTTTATGCAATCCAATGGTGGCCTTACCGACGCTAACCATTTTCGCGGCAAGGATGCTTTACTTTCCGGTCCAGCTGGCGGTGTGGTGGGAATGGTGAGAACCGCGGAAACTGCTGGATTTGATCGATTGATTGGTTTTGATATGGGGGGAACTTCTACTGATGTCTCTCACTATGCCGGTGAATTTGAAAGAACACATGAAACACAAGTTGCTGGAGTACGTGTTCGAGCACCAATGATTCATATTCACACTGTGGCTGCCGGTGGCGGTTCAATTCTTCATTTTGATGGCTCTCGGCTACGAGTAGGCCCCGATTCCGCTGGAGCAGATCCAGGTCCTGCCTGCTATGGAAACGAGGGGCCGCTTGCAATCACCGACGCAAACGTATTGCTCGGTAAATTACGTCCCGAATTCTTCCCTCATGTTTTTGGACCAGAAGGGAATCAACCATTAGACGTAGAAACAGTGAACAAACAATTTGTTGATCTCGCAGAAGAAATTTCATCGGCTTCAGGAATTGATCAATCAGCAGAGTCAGTTGCGGAGGGGTTTCTCTCAATTGCTGTTGAAAATATGGCTAACGCCATTAAGAAAATCTCTGTACAACGAGGTTACGACATCACTTCATACACTCTGGTTTGTTTTGGAGGTGCAGGAGGGCAACATGCTTGTTTGGTCGCCGATCGATTAGGGGTAAGCCGTATCCATATCCATCCTCATGCTGGGGTTCTTTCAGCTCTGGGAATTGGATTAGCTGATGTTCGCCACCTCAGTGAGGGTGCAGTGGAATCAACGTTGTCTGAGGAGTTACTTACCAGTCTTGAACCACGATGGGTTTCTATGGAGACTGAGAGCGTAAACATCGTAAAAGCACAAGGCGTGTCGGATAAGCAGATAACCACTATGAAAAGGTTTGGTATTCGCTACGCAGGATCTGACACCGCTCTCCAAGTTGATGCCGGATCATGTGCAGCTGTCCAAAATGCTTTTGAGGAACAACATCGTTCCCGATTTGGATTTATCTCGCCTGAGAAAAATCTTATTATTGAATCTTTACAGGTTGAAGCGGTCGGAATGTCTGACAGTGTGGATTTAAAGTCCAATTACAACGACGTCGGTGAAAACCAACTTGGGGTGTTCTCTACGGTTATGAATGGCGAAACTCATGAAACTCCGTTCATGACTCGATCTTCGTTGAAATCTGGAGAACCGGTTTTAGGGCCTGCGGTGTTAGTTGAAGAAACTGGAACCACTGTTATTGAGCTCGGGTGGTCAGCAACTGCTGCTGAAAACGGGGATCTAATACTTGAACGAGTCGTTGCTCTCCCTGATCGTGCAGCGATTGGCACTGATGTGGATCCGGTCCAACTAGAGATCTTTAATAATCTTTTCATGAATATCGCTGAACAGATGGGAGTTGTGCTTGAGAACACTGCCGCTTCAGTAAATATTAAAGAGCGTTTAGATTTTTCATGTGCTTTATTTGATCCCGGAGGAGATCTGATCGCTAACGCTCCGCACATGCCTGTCCATTTAGGGTCTATGAGTGAATCTATAAAATCAATAATTCGCCAGAATCCGATTATGACTCCTGGCGATGTGTATGTAATGAATGCTCCTTATAACGGAGGAACTCACCTTCCAGATATCACAGTTATCAAACCGGTTTTTGATGATGAAGAAAAAACCATTATTTTTTATGTTGCGTCTCGCGGCCACCACGCAGACGTTGGTGGACGTGTTCCTGGGTCTGCTCCGGCTGATTCAACCACAGTTGATGAAGAAGGGGTTTTATTAGACAATGTTTTGCTTGTTTCAGATGGTCGTTTCCTTTACGACCGCATCCATGGTTTATTGACTGGGGGTCAGTGGCCAGCTCGTAACGCTGAACAAAATATTGCTGACCTTCAAGCTCAAGTTGCTGCGTGTGAAAAAGGAACAAGTGAACTGCGTAGAGTTATCGCTCATTTCGGCCTTGATGTTGTCCATGCTTACATGAAACATGTGAAAGACAACGCTGAAGAATCAGTGCGTCGCGTTATTGATGCTTTAACTGACTCTTCTTTCACTTACCTAATGGATGATGGGCATCAAGTGTCCGTAAAGATCACGGTTGATCACGAAGACCGGTCAGCGTGTATTGACTTCACTGGAACAAGTGATACTCATCCGGGAAATTTTAACGCTCCGTCTTCGATCGCTCATGCTTCAGTTCTTTATGTTTTCCGATGTCTTGTCAACGATGACATTCCGCTTAACGCTGGATGTTTGAAACCTCTTCAAATTATTTTGCCGAAGCCATCAATGATTAACCCTTCGTATCCAGCGGCTGTTATCGCTGGAAATGTGGAAACCAGTCAGGTGATTGTTGACACATTATTTGGTGCTGTGGGGGTCTTGGCTGCTCCTCAAGGAACAATGAATAACTTTATTTGGGGTAATGATGATTATCAGAATTACGAAACCATTTGTGGTGGTGCCGGTGCAACCGCAAATGCTGACGGCTGTGATGCCGTACACACTCATATGACCAATTCTCGACTTACCGACCCCGAAGTTCTTGAATGGCGTTTCCCGGTTCTACTTGAAACTTTCCATATCCGAAAAGGGTCGGGAGGAAATGGTTATCGATGTGGCGGTGATGGAACAGTAAGACGGGTTTTATTTAATGAAGCGATGGAAGTAAACGTGCTTTCCGGACATCGCGTTGTGCCTCCTTATGGAGTGGACGGTGGTGAACCTGGAGCAGTCGGCCGTACTCGTCAAATTCATGCCGATGGGACAATCACCGAGTTTGGAGCTAGTGCTCAGACTTTCGTTAATCCGGGAGACAGATTTGAGATTGAAACTCCTGGTGGAGGTGGTTTTGGGAAAGCAGGCAATTGACCTTCGCCTAACTTACCCCTCAACTACATTGTGTTCCGGTCCGTACGGGAATCCAGAAATATTTTCTGTTCCAGTTTCTCCAATGATAAGAATGTCGTGTTCTCTATATCCACCAGAACCTGGCTGACCTTCTGGAATAGCAATCATCGGTTCCATTGAGACAACCATCCCTGGTTGGAGTGTTGTTTCTACATCTTCTCGAAGTTCTACACCAGCTTCTCGACCGTAATAATGGCTAAGCACGCCGAAACTATGGCCATAACCGAAAGAACGATATTGCAAGAGGTCGTAGCTGCGGTAAATATCATTTAATTCTGCAGCTATGTCGCAACAACGCGCACCAGGTTTTATGAGTTCAAGTCCTCGCTCATGCACTTCAACATTTATTTCCCACAGTCGGAGATGTTCTTCTGAAACATGATCACAAAAGAGTGTTCTTTCTAGAGCGGTGTAGTACCCAAAGATCATAGGGAACGTGTTCAGCGACAAAATGTCGCCAGATTCAATGGTTTTGTTGGTAACCGGATTATGAGCACCATCAGTGTTTATGCCGGACTGAAACCACGTCCATGTATCCATGAGTTCAACAAATTCAAAGGTGTCTGCGATCTCTCGAACCATTGTTTCGGTAACTGCAAGAGCTACTTCGTGTTCGGCAACACCAGCTGCTATTGCTTCTACACAAGCTTCTGCTCCAAGATCACAAATACGTGCGCCATGGCGAATGAGATTATGTTCTTCAGCTGACTTGATAGTACGCATCCACATCGTGGATGTTCCTATATCGACAAGTTCAATCTCTGGGAATGCTGCGGCTAAAACTTGAAATTGATCAACACTAAGATGATCAAATTCAACACCCAGTCGTTTTACTTTTGGAATTAGTTCTTTAACTGCTTCGTAGTAGTTGTTGCGACGCCAGTCGGAATAAACAATATTTTCGCCGTGGGTACGTCTCCAAGGCTGTCCTCCGTCTATGCCTGCTGAAATAGTTGTTGAAACTTTTTGGTCTATAACCATTCCGTATTTGCGGCCGAAGTAACAATAAAGCCACCCTGAGTAGTAACAAATGTTGTGCCACGAAGTTAGAAGACATGCATCAATATTTTCTGTTTCCATATGTGTTCGTAAATCGTTTTGTCTACGATCCATTTCTTCTGATGAAAAGGGAGACCATTCTTTTTCTCCCCATTCCCAACGAGCTATGTGGACCATGTCATTCGTGTTTGGCTTATTCATGTATTTCTTTCCTTAGATTGTTCTCACTACTTCGTATTAATAAAACCAGGGCGGTTTAGGATCTTTGCCGGCAGCAGCTTCTGGATATCTCATTGCAAGATCTTTAGCTATTGGTTCTCTTCCAGTAGCACGAAGACGTTCAATATATGCGGGTAGTTGACCCCAAATATGGAAAGGCCCGCCCTCTTGAAGAACAATGTCGTGTGGATCCACCTCATGGATAGAAGAAGAAAGCATTTCGTCTTTCCATTTTGTTAATTCCTTAGTAGCGGAAGCAACTATTTGTGGTTCTGTTTCTGTTAGGTCGTTTAGCAAATGAGGGTCTTCGTCAAGGTTAAAGAGCATTTCTTCCGGAAAGCAGTGATACCCGTCATGCCGGGTGTACATGTAGAGCCAATTTTCCCATCGGAGACTTCTTTGTACCGTCCATGCTGCTGCAGAAAACACCAAAGAGTCTCGGCCAGAAGTTCCATCTTCTTGTCCCGTCCCATCTTTGATTGAATCAGCAAAAGAAACCCCATCCCAAGATTCAGGAACTTCAGCTCCAGCTAATTCAAGGACGGAGGCGGCAAGGTCGACTTGGTAATGTTTACCTTTATCTGATTTTCCCTGGGAAGCCCCATCAAGTCCAGGCCATTTAATAATCCCTGGTAAATGATGGGTGTATTCATCGGCAGTTTGATGATCACAGTAGACACCTAGTTCTCCGAAATTTTCTCCATGATCTGATGAAACAATAACTGCTGTTTCATCGATAACTCCTTGCTCGTCTAACGCATTCATGAGTTTTCCGACCATGGTGTCAGCACGCATTATTCCGGTGTCGTAACCATCAAACATGCGATCTACATCTTCAAGTGTTTTTAATGTTGGGGACATTAATGGAAAGCGTGAAAAATATTTTGATATATCGCTATCTGGATCAAAACCGAGAGTCTCAGAAGCTGAATGAGGGCCTGCAAGAGTTTGATGTTTTTCTAATATTTCTTGTGTTATCCAACCAGGGCGTTGATCGCCAAGATTTTCTGCCATCTCTTTAGTAGCGGTATATGGCGTATGTGGGTCCCAAACATGAACATGAAGAAACCAAGATTCCCTTTTCGCATTGCGTTTCAACCACTCCAATGCATGTGGAGTTACCCCTTCACTAAAATACGTGTTGTATCCGTCCTGTAGGACTTCATTAAAACCTGCATACCAGTGCATCGCAGAATGCCTTTGTGCAAAAACGCTTATCGTCGCAGTCCAAATTTTCTTACGTGATAGAACAGAAGCGAAACTATGGAAGGCGCGAGGAGATTGAAAACCTCGCCGTAGGCCTTCACTAAAAGGATCTGCTGCAGTTCCTCCATGTCCAACCGCACCAGTGTGGATTCCAAATAGCCCTGTTTGTAGGGCTGATCTAGATGGCAAACAGGGAGAGTCCGAGGTATACAGCTCTTCTAAGCGAAGGCCTTCTTTTGCTAATTGATCTATGTTTGGACTCGTTGGGCGTTCATATCCGTAACAACCAAGATGATCTGGTCTCAGCGTGTCTATATCAATCCAAAGCATTTTGAAATTGTCTGACATCAATAAATTCTCCTGCAAAATATGGGGCTGAATATGATGCAGTCAGATCTTCTCACTGATTTTAATAATTTCATAATTTAAATATTTTCAACTTATGTTGTCAGATGATTATGAGATGGATTTCTTAAACCTAGGGTATGAGGCATGGTTAGTGCTTTATCGTCATCGCGACCGCAAGATTTAGATAATCGAAATAGAGAAAAGCTTTTCACTCGAGCAGAAAATGAGCATTTTGATGTTCTAGTAATCGGCGGGGGCATTACCGGTGCTGGTGTGGCTCGTTCAGCTGCTGCACGCGGCTTATCCGTTGCACTTGTAGAAGCAAAGGATCTTGCTTCGGGAACAAGTAGTCGTAGTTCAAAGATGATTCACGGTGGTGTTCGTTACCTCGCTCAAGGAGATGTTGGATTAGTGCGCGATGCTGCGAGAGAACGTCAAGTGTTGCGAGAGATAGCTCCACATTTAACACGTAAAACCGGGTTTCTTTTACCCACGCGTTCAGCAGCAGGTCTAGCGAAATTTCGTACAGCGATGTGGACTTTTGAAAAACTTGGGAAAGTTCCGAAAGAGGACCATCATGAGGTTTGGGATTTTGATGAACTTATTGAACGTGAACCTTTAGCTGCTACGGATGGCACTACTGGGGCGGTACGTTATATCGAGTTTGTGACTGATGATTCTCGGTTGACGTTAGCTAACGCTCGTTCAGCGGCAGCTGATGGCGCTCTTATTTTGACTTATGCTCCGGCCGTTGAATTCGTATTTGAGAATCAAGTCGTTACCGGTGTAAAAGTAAAAAGTTCTCTTGAAGGAGAGTCTTTAGAAACAATAATTAGCGCGAAAGCAATCGTGAATGCTGCTGGTCCATGGGTTGATTCTATTCGGTCTCTTGAAGACCCGAATGAACCAAATTATTTAAGCATTACTAAAGGTGTGCACCTTGTTTTGCCACATGAACGTCTACCGCTAAATGACACCATTCTTCTGACCGCTATTGATAAGCGAAGTATTTTTGCTGTTCCTCGAGGCAACACCACTTATCTCGGAACAACCGACACGTTTTATCCGGAAGCTGATTGGTGGCCGGGTGTAACAGAAGAAGATGTCAATTACTTACTTGAATCAACGAATCGTAGTTTTTTGTGTGAACCTATTAAACCAAGTGACATTGTTACTAGCTGGTCAGGTGTACGGCCATTGATTTCTGAACCAGGTAAGGATCCGTCGGAAATTTCTCGACGGGATGAAATTTGGACTGGACCAGGAAAAGTACTTACCATTGCAGGTGGAAAACTGACTGCTTACCGCTCTATGGCCGAACGAGTAGTTGACGAGGCTGCAGATTTGCATGATCTTTCTGTTCAAAAAAGCACCACTGAAGAACAACCTCTGATTGGCGGAGATGTTGTAGTAGATGAGCGAAACCATTTGATTGATCTTTATGGTTCAGAAGCCAAAGATGTGTTAGCTGATGGTGGCGGTGTTTCAGCTGAAGTGCGTCAAGCAGTGACTCGAGAAGGCGCTATTTGCCTTGAAGACTATTGGGTTCGACGTGTACCTCGTGCTTTTTTTGATCTTGACGGAGGCATTTCTGTTCTGCAAGAAGCAGCAAATGAAATGGGAGATCTTTTAAGTTGGGATGAGGAGAAGAAAAAGAAAGAAATCGCTTCTTGCGAAGAACGCCATAATAGCGAAAATGGTTTATTTACGTCTCACGGAGAAACAAATGCTTGATAGTGATTTAGTCATTCAGCTTGGAGAAATTGTTGGAAGCGGCAACGTGTTGACTTCAGATGAAGATGTCTCTCACCGTAAACACGATTACTGGGTTTTAAGTCATCTTCAATCATGGGTTGATGTTTTTGAAGGGAGACCAGGTGCCGTGGTGTCTCCTCATTCTGTGGAAGAGGTTCAAGCCGTGATGCGTCTCGCAAATGAGACAGGTACTGCAGTTGTTCCTTTTGGTTTAGGAAGTGGAGTTTGTGGTGGAGTACGCCCAGATCAGAGCACACTTTTAATTGATCTTTCTTCTATGAATCAAATCCGAGAAATTGATGCTTTCAATTTGACTGCAACATTTGATGCGGGCGTAAACGGTTTAGAGGCAGAAGAAGCTGTCGCTGAACACGGGTTAACAATCGGACACTGGCCTCAATCTATTGCATTGAGTTCTGTGGGTGGGTGGGTGTCCACTCGAGCGGCTGGTCAGTTTTCTACTGCCTACGGAAATATTGAAGACATGGTTTATTCTCTTGACGCTGTGTTGTCGAATGGCGATCTTGTAACTCTCGGGAAAGCGCCTCGTGCCGCTGCCGGTCCTGATCTTCGTCATCTTCTTTTAGGTGCGGAAGGGACAATGGGCATAGTTACTGGAGTGACTTTGGCCTTACGCAAACAGCCTGAGAAACGTCAATACCGTGTATTTCATACGCCCTCGCTATCTGCTGGTATTGAGGCTCAACGTCAAATTCTTCAAGCGGGGTGGTTGCCGCCCGTGATGAGACAATATGACGAGAGGGAAACTCGTCGTACTTTTAAAACTTGGTCGCTGGAAGGCCACGGACTTCTTCTCTTAGTGCACGAAGGCCCTGAAGGCAGAGTGGAAGCTGAAGTCAATGCTGTTGACGCTTTAGCAGACTCTTGCGGATTAATTCGTGGCGACGAGGAAGCCGGTATTCACTGGATGGAAAATCGTAACCATGTTCCCACATGGGATGAGTTGTTTGATCGTGGTTTGGTTGTAGACACTGTTGAGGTTTCTTCTTCTTGGTCTGAAATTGAAGATCTTTACAACAGTGTTATTGAATCGGTGTCGAATATTCCTGGCGTGGTAGCTGTTTCTGCGCATAGTTCACATGCGTATAGAACTGGAATAAACCTCTATTTTTCATTTGCTGCTGCGGCAGAAGATCCAATGGATCTTGAACCCATCTATCTTGACTGTTGGAAACACATAATGGAAAAGACCGCGGAATGCGGAGGAGGAATTGCTCATCATCATGGCATTGGAAGAGTTCGTAAGCCCTATCTTGTTCATGACCTAGGTGAATCAGGGTTAACTCTTCTTCGTAGTGTTAAAGATGCACTTGATCCTAAAGGGCTTTTAAATCCGGGAAATCTTATTCCTGATGCCTGACCTTTTACTTGGTCTCGATGTTGGAACGACAAGTACTCGGTCAGTTATTTTTGACGGTGCAGGAAATACGATCGGTTCCTCACAAATCCCTTTATCTAGTAACGCTTCTGACTCCATTCATGTAGAACAGGATCTTGAACTGTTATGGGATGCTGTTCTACTGTCCACTAATAACGCTCTAAAAGATGCGAAATGTGCTTCAACAGACTTGTTTTCTGTTGGGATAACTACGCAACGTTCGAGTATTGCTGTATGGGAGAAGGACTCTGGTAAGCCGGTTGCCCCGATGGTTGTTTGGAATGACCTTCGCGGAATTAACCGCTCAAATGAGTTACGCGAAGCTGGGTATCCCGTAATGGCTATCGCTGCTGCTTCAAAACTTGAAGCAGTTATTGATGAAGTTCCTGATGGCCGAATGCGAGCGTCTAATGGGTCTCTATTATGGGGTACTTTAGATAGTTATCTTCTGTATCGGATTAGTGGTGGCGATCTTCATGTGACCGATAGGTCTTGTGCATGGTCTTCGGCTTACCTTGATTTTTTTAACCCCAGTCAATGGAATGAGAGTCTTATTTCATATCAAGGATTTGATATAGATTTTTTCCCTTCCTTGTGTCCGACTACTGGTCATCTTGGTTTCACTACGTCTGATCTTTTAGGAGCCAAAGTTCCAATTGGATCTGTTGTCGCTGATCAACAAGCCGGCATGTTCGCTCACGGTATAACTGACTCTGGTGGATGGAAAGCTACCTACGGTACTTCAGGTGTTTTGATGGTTTCAACGGGAGAGGATCCTCATTTCTCTTCTCCCCTAACTCCAATGTTGTTGGGCGGGTGGGACGATAAGACCTTGTTTGCTTCTGAAGGGATGGTGCGAAGCGCTGGAGAAATGATTCCTTGGGCAGTTTCTAAAGGAATCGCTAACTCAATACCTGAGTTTTTTTCTTTGGTAGACACAGTTTCTGATTCAGGTGAGCTTTTTGTTCTCCCAGCTCTGCATGGTTTAGGCACTCCGCACAATGACCCTGAAGCTGTTGTGTTAATTAAAGGGGAATCTAGTTCTTCTTCAAAAGGTGAGCTGGCGAAAGCAATTCTGGAAGGGATTGCTTTTCGTATGTGTGAAATTGTTGAATTATCTGTTGAAAGTCTCGATCTTGCCTCAGACGCAGCTCTACCAATTGATGGTGGGTTAAGTCGTAGTGATGCTTTTTGCCAGATCCAAGCAGACCTTCTAGGCAGACCTTTGATTAGACATCCAATAATTGAAGCGACCGTATACGGAGCAGCCGTAGCGGGCGGCCAAGGCATAGGGTTTGGTACTTTTGATTCCCCAAGTCAAGGAGATATTTTCAAACCAGTTTTTAATCGGTCCGAAACAACCGAGAAGCTATCCAAGTGGCAGAATCAAGTCATGGACACAAATAAATGAGGAATCTTAGTGAGTAGGTCTATTCCAGCAAGTTTTGCTTCAGATGATTCAGTAGTGACTACTGGTCCACGCGGGCAACGTGCCCACCATCAGCAATTCACTCATCTTGAACGCCTAGCTGAAGGATTTCATCAAGTAACAGACCACGTTTGGTGCCAAGTTGGGAACGGGTTATCAAATCAGACTTTTATTGAAGGACCTGAAGGACTGATTGTAATTGATACTGGTGAATCAATTGAAGAGATGAATACTTCACTTTCTGCAATCCGTCAACACTGCTCTGCTCCAATAGCAGCAATAATTTATACGCATTATCACTACTGCAGTGGAACTCGAGCTGTTTTGAAAGAGCAGAACGGCGACGTACCTATCTGGGGTCACTATGGGATTGAAAAAAACTTACAAACAATGGCTACTGAGATCAGTCCAACTGGAGGACGAGGCCTAGTTCACCAATTTTCAATGCTTTTGCCAGAAGACGGCCCTGATGCGGCAGCCAGTGTTGGATTAGGTTTGTATTACCGTCGAGCAGAGCATGCCCCTTTTACCTCAGGGTTTGTCGCTCCGAATCATCTAATTTCGGAAACAACCGAAACCACAATTGCAGGTCTCAAAGTTCAGATGACTCCGGCTCCTTCAGATGCAGACGATAACATCACAATCTTTTTTCCTGATTTAGGTGTTTGTGTAAATAATCTGGTTTGGCCTGCACTATTTAATGTGTTTGCTATCCGAGGCGAAGCTTACAGAGACCCTCGTGTACTCATTTCAGGTTTAGATCAGATTCTAGCCATGAGACCTGACCATCTTGTTGGAGCTCATGGACCACCGATCACCGGTAAAGACACTATTTCTGCGGGAGTAATTGATGCTCGCGATGCTTTGCAATATCTCTGGGATCAAACCGTGCGGGGATTAAATCGTGGCCTTACGCAAGGAGAACTCATCGAATTTGTCCAACTCCCTAACTTCTTTGAACGTTCCTATCTGACTCAACAGAATTATGGATTAGTTGAACACCACGTACGGCAAATTCACAACGGATTAGTCGGATGGTTTGATGGTGAAGAATCTTCACTCTTCCCTTTACCAACAATGAAAAGATGCCAACGCTTGATCGAGGGATTTGGGGGAAGAAAAACAGTTTTTAATCAAGCAGAGAACGCTTTAAAAGAAAACGATTTACGTTGGGCTCTTGAATTAGCAACTTGGCTTGTCCGTAGCGAAGAAAATCCGGCTGGTAGGGCAGACGGAGGATCTATAGAAGAACGAGGTCTTCTAGCGAATGTGCTCCGAGAAATTAGTCAACGAACAACATCCGCGAATATTCGCGGATGGTGTCTTACTCGCGTTCTTGAATTAGAAGAAAAAATTGATCTAACACGGTTCAGGACCCACCGATTTGGACACAGCCAGGTTCTCGCTGGCTCCGCTGAGATTTTTATTCACAGTTTGAAAGTTTTGATTGACCCATTAAAAGCTGAAGGTCTAAACATGCATTTACGGTGGAAAATTACAAATGGAATTACCACCGGACTTTGGGTACGCAATTGTGTAGCAATACCTACTGATGGGGCCGATGCAGATAACGAAATAGTTCTAAGTCAAGAGGCCTTAGCAGATCTACTTTCAGGACGAAGTTCTTTAGATGAAACAATTAGCGAGGGGAAAGTTGAAATTAATGGAGACGCTAGCCAAACTCGTCAACTACTCGGCTGTTTTGATCTTTCTTCTTTTCTCAATTAGAAATTCCTCTTCTTTGTTGTTAAGCATCTAGTTTCATCTAAACTCTAAAAAGGTACCCCATTTATAGATTGGAAAATTGTGACTACTATTTCTCACCTTCCCCGATCAATAACTTTGATTGATTTAATTCCCCGATCACGTCTTCGTGATGTGCTTGCAGTGTCTTCTTTTGCACTTCTTACCGCAGGAGCAGCCCAAATATCAATCCCCTTAGGATTTACTCCCGTTCCAATTACTGGTCAAACTTTCGCAGTGCTTTTAGCTGGTGGAGTTCTTGGTTCGAAACTTGGGGCTGCTTCTCAAATGTTTTACGTAATTTTAGGGGCTCTAGGTCTTCCTTTTTACGCAGATGGTGCTGGAGGATGGGATGTCGCAACGGGATCAACCGCTGGTTATCTCTTTGGATTTATAGTTGCTGCGTTTCTTGTGGGATTAATGGCTGAAAAAGGTCAAGATCGTAATCTTGTTACTTCACTCCCTGCTTTTATCGCTGGAAGCATAATTATCTACACCTTTGGTGCTCTCTGGCTTGCCTACAAACTCGACATACCTTTCACTGCAGGAGCGACTGAAGCGAGTGCCGTTGCTTACGGGGTGACACCTTTTATTGTCGGCGACATTCTTAAAGCAGCTTTGGCTGGTGTACTTTTACCTGGAGTTTGGCGTCTGAGATCAGACACTAATAACCGTCAGTGGTAAAATTCACTGACGCAACTAGCCCACACATTTGAACCTTAACTTTCTAAACTCAACCACACCATTCAATCTGAAATGCTTGATCTTCTGGATCCGCACACTAGTTGGAAGACTTGGGACCGGCTACGAACATGGCAAAGTCTTTCATCCAAACGTTGCCGTCAAGTAGTAGTCGAATCAGTCAATAACGTTCTTAATCGCTGACCAATCTTTTAATTCATCAACCCATTCGGGTGCGTAAAGACCAAAGTTCAGGAAAATACCTAAGTTCAGCGGTGTGACGTAACCAACCAACTCCATCTGAACCTCCGGTGCCTGGCTTGTATCCAATCGTTTTAGCCACCAAAACAAAATGTCGCCACCGGTATTGAGAAATTGCGTCATCTAAATCAATTAAAGTCTCACCTAATTGATAGAGAAGATTGCTGGTATCTGGATCCTGATAAATGCTAAACCACGCTTGTTCAACGCTTTCATTGGCGGGGTAAGGTTCCGACCAGTCACGTTCAAGCATCTCTTGTTCAATTTCATGACCTTGTCGTTTTAAGAAGGCAATAACTTCGTCATAAAGACTCGGTGTTTCTAATGCCTCTTTAATATGTGGCCATACATGTGGGACATTTTTGTGAGCACTAGCCAACTTTTCATCTTTATTACCTAAAACAAATTCAACATGTCGATACATGAAAGAGAGCTGTCCAGAAGCTTCGTCTAAATAATCACGGAATTGATTAAACCCTTCAGCCGAAATTGTTGCCACAACATCCCATGTTTTTATCAACAATTGAACAAACTCTTTCGAGCGGTTCAACAGCATAAGGGCGTCTTCGATTTCATCTTGTTGAATACGAGCCCTCGCATTAAAAAGTTCGAAATGCAGTCCTTTAAACAAGATTTCTTTTACTTGCCCCATAACAAAAAAACTCATTTCGTCATAAGCTTCACTGCGAGGGTGTTGAAGAGAGAGCAGTAAGTCAATACTTTGGTAGTCAATATAAGGATTGGTGTTTCCCTTAAAATCAACCGTTGGCTCACCGCCCGTTTCAGTGGCTTGGTGCGCACGGGTTGTATCTGTTGTTTGACCCATAGGGCGGGGTTCGATCCCTAGGTCCACTCCTTCTGGATCCACAATTTTTGGAATTTGTGGTTTGAAATTTGGCATAATAATTTTCCTTAAACTTCCCTTAGGTAAGACAATAGTTCTCTGCCCATTTGTGTGCTTAGGTCAGTTAATTCAAATACGACATCGAAATGATTTCTTTCCGCTACTTCAAAAACCATACTGGGGATTTCTTGATCTGTGAGACGGTTAGCGAACTGGCGGCTTTGTGTCTTGAATTCTTCTGTTTCTATTTCACCCCAACAAATTACAGTTTCTGGAAAATCTCTTAAATCTTTGTGTAATGGACTTAACTCTTTGGCTTCGTTTAAATTTAAATTCAACGCTTCGTTTATATAAGTCCCTACAAGTGGTCTGAGTTCGTATATTCCTGAGATTAGAACTGTCGCTCGTACGGGTATTTCCATAGCTGTCATTGCTGCTAAATGCGCCCCGGCTGAACTACCAACTAAAACAATGCGGTTTGTGTCAATTGAAAGTTGTTCAGCTTCGCTAATCATCCAGGAAATAGCGTCTTGGCACTCTTTAACAATCTCCTGAAGAGATACTTCGGGTGCCAAGGTGTAATCAATAGCTGCAAAAGCTATTTCATTTTCCACCCAAGCAGGTGCTGCAAATGATGATTCTTTTTTTGACAGTTCCTGCCAATAACCGCCGTGGATAAAAACAAGTAGTGGAAATTTTTTATCCTTATTATTGGGAGGAACAAAAAAGTCAATTCGTTGTGAAGGCCTTGACCCGTAAGAGAACTCTTTTCCTTCACCAATTTTTTTTCGCGCTTCTTCACTTTTGGCGATATAAGCAGAAATATAGGGTTCAATATTATCTATGCGCGAACTTGGTGAGTACTCTTCCTCCCTTTTCTCAAGAGTCATATCTTCCCAACGCCAAGTGGTTTCTGAAGTTGAATTCAAATTTTTGGTTCCCGTGGCAACCCGAGCATTCGCTCTCCAATAATGTTTCTCATAATGTTTGAGGTTCCACCCATGATTGTGTAACCGGGCGAGTAAATAAGGCCTTTTATGTCATCATTCCAAAGAGTTGCTTCTGGTCCTAATACTTTGAACACAAAATTTGAAACACGTTGTTCGTGCTCAGTGCAATACACCTTGATTGCAGCGCTGAAACCAGGTAGAGCTTGCCCTAAGGCCTCTTGGTAAACGAGGAAACGGCCAAGCCGGTAACCGGATTCAAGTTTTGCAACTTCCTGTCTTATGCCTGCTTTTGTTAAATCTGCGTGTTGTAAAGCTAAATCGTAAAGAGGACGATTTGAAACGAGACGATCTATACCGCCGCGTTCATGTTCGAGCTGGCGCATTGTTTGACGAAATGCATCTCCTTCTACTCCAACAAGATTTTCGATTGGCACTTCAACATCGTTGAAATAAACCTCACAGAAATGTTTATTTGTGGTCATGTCAGTGATGGGACGAACTTCTATCCCGGGAGTTTCCATGGGGATAATGATTTCAGAAATCCCTTTATGCGGTGGCCCTTCGCTAATGGTTCGGCATATGAGATACATGTAGTCAGCTTGAGTTCCAAAACTTGTCCAAATCTTTTGACCGTTTATAACCCATTGATCGCCGTCATTTTCAGCAAATGTTTTTAACGATGCTAAGTCTGAACCGGAATCGGGCTCACTCATTCCTATACACCAGGTTGCCGTTCCATTAAGCATTCCTGGCAAATATTTTTCTTGCTGTTCAGGTGTCCCGTGGGCGATAAGACTGGGGCCCATTTGGCGGTCTGCGAACCACATTCCAGCGATCGGTGCTCCAGCGGAGATCATTTCTTCACCAACGATGACTCGTTCAATTGATGATCTTTCGTAGCCGCCATGTTTTTTAGGCCAACTCATGCCTATCCAGCTTTCGGCTGCCATGATTTGTGAAAATTCTAACGAGTATCCGTTCATCCAGCTATCAGTGAACCGACCAAATTGCGCGACGCCTTCGGAAGCGACTTTCGCGGCACGTGACCTTAAATCTTCAAGTTCAGGGGCTAGAGCAAAGTTGAGCACACTCACTTTCTACACAACAGATATGTATTTCCCACAAAAACATTGAATTACCTGTCAACAAGTAAAGTAAAACCAAGTAGAGATACATGTCTGTAACCTGTTAGATACTGCGATTAGGAAACTTTAAATCTCTTTATTTGATTATGTGAAAAATATGAAAATCGTCAAGAACGTCTCCGTGTTTTTATCTCTAATTCTTTTTACTGTTTCTTGTAGCAGTAATTCTTCTGATACGAGACAAACACCAGCGACTTCAGAAGCATCTACTTCTGTTCCGCAAGGTGAAACTGTAGAACCAGAAGGTGAGACTAAGTCTGTACCGTCAGACAACGACCTTAAGGATTCAAACTACATTTTCGATCAGAATAAACTTCACACGTTCGAATTGGTTCTTCCACAGGCAGCTTTTGATGAACTAGATGCTGATCCGATGGCCGAAGAGTATGTAGAAGGTGAACTTATTTTTGAAGGGGAAACAATCGGGCCGGTAGGCATTAGATATAAGGGTTCAGTTGGCGCCTGGGTAGGTTGCGTCGGAGAGGGAGATATTTTCGCTGATGGTGGAGCTAAGGCTTGTACCAAGTTGTCCATGAAAGTAAAGATCAACTGGGACGACTCCGATGCAGAATTTTTTGGTTTACGAAAACTCCAGTTTCATTCGCAAAACCTTGATCAAACGCTTATGCATGAACGTCTCGGCTACTGGTTATTTCGCGAGATGGGTGTTCCTGCTCCCCGGTCTGTTCATGCCCGTTTAGTGGTGAACGGAGAATTTGTTGGTCTTTTTGCTTTGACTGAACAAATAGATGGAAGGTTTACACGCCACAACTTTGAAGATGGGACAGGGAATCTTTATAAAGAAGTCTGGCCTATACGCTTGAATGGTGAACCAACATCTCGCGATGATCTTTACGAAGGTTTAAAAACAAACGAAGACGACGAAGATTTGAGCATGGTCCAGATTGAATCTTTCGGAGCAGAAATCGATGCTGCTCTTAAAGACGATCTTCAGGGAGTAATAAGAAAATGGATGAACATAGATGAAGTTATTTCTTATTCCGTTGTTGATCGTCTAATTCGAAACGACGACGGTGCTTTTCACTGGTATTGCGACTTTGAGGGAGCCGGCTTTGACGCAGGTTGCAATAATCATAATTACTATTGGTATGCCGATCCTTCTACTGGAAAAATGCATCTTATTCCGTGGGATTTAGATAATTCTTTTGAAAATATTCTCTTTGACGCGAATCCCGTTACTCCTGTTGCTGACGGGTGGGGTGAAATCACAGATGATTGTGAGTCTTTCTCATACGGTATGTGGGGATTGACTCAAAGGTCAGCTGCTTGCGACAAAATTATGGGTACTTGGGTCCTGTTCTCGGATGAATATGAGCGGATTTATAACGAATTCATGAACGGTCCTTTTGCTCAAGAACAGGTTGAGTCTCTTTTAGGCACTTGGGAAGAACAAATATCTCCAGTTGTCAAAGAGGCCGAAGAAACTCACGATGATGCACTCTCATTTAAAGTCTGGCAAGAAGCACTTGAACGTTTCCGTCAAAGTTTGGCTTACGCCCGTGGTGAGGAAGTTTCAGAGGATCTTCTTAAAAGCACTGGGAGGTTTAATGACATTGAACTTCCTGAACAAAATCCCGATGAAAGAAGCTCCTTTGATCCTGCGCTTTACTCAGCTGAAATAGAACTCTTCATTGATCCTGAACCTATTCCCGGCCAACCTTGGTCTGGAAACATATCTGGAAGAGGTCTTACCCCGTCAATACCATCAGCCATTTTCGGTTGTCCTGGTTCTTCTACACCGAATCTTGGATTGTGTGACATGACAAACATTCTCACCATCGTGTTTGCAAACCAAAATGGTGAAATAGAATCTGGGGAATTCTCTGTCCCGATGGTTCCTGCAGCAGGAGGATGTTTTCTTGTCGGGAATTCAGGTCCTGATAAGCAGCAGAACACTGGTGATGAACAGGGAGCATTTATCTGTACCAATCAATAGCCACAACTGGGGTTCTGTTAATCTCAAGAACTGCTAATAGAGTTAAAGAACTGAAATCTAGAAAGAAAGTAGAAATTTAAATGTCTCAACCTCTCCTTATTATTTGCGATGTTGCCGCGATTCTTCTTCTAGTTTTTGGGCTTTACTATCCACGTCATCGTCGGAGAGACATGATCCCGGCGCTTCTAGGCATAAACGTCGCTCTTTTGGGTATCACAATGACGCTTACTAGAACGGAAGTAAATCTCGGTCTTGGATTAGGCCTCTTTGGTGTTCTTTCCATCATTCGGCTTCGATCTAACGAACTAGGTCAACAAGAAATTGCTTATTATTTCACTGCGCTTGCTTTGGGTTTACTAGCCGGAATGCCTATCGATCCAGCTTGGGCTACTCCAACACTGATGGCGGCAATTCTGCTTGCCATGTTTGTTGGTGATCATCCACAACTTTTTTCTGATTCACGAAGTAAAACTTTAACCCTTGACCGGGCCTACGTTGACGAAAAAGAATTGAGTGAACGACTTGAATCTCTTCTTGGTAAAAAAATTCTTAAAGTTAACATCAGAAGAGTTGATCTTGTAAATGACAGTACCGTCGTCAACGTCCGATACAGAGTTGACTCAAATAGTGGCGAATAACTTTTAGGTAATCTTGAATGACTTTAAATATTGCAGGCTTTGATCTCGTCACCCTGAAAGAAATGGACGAAACTGCGGCACTCCGCACTCGTGTTGACCGAAAATATATTGTGGATGGTCCTAGAGCGGATGAACTCGTGCAATCGCTCTCTACTTCTTGTGCCGCGTTAGAAATTGATGGGAAGCGAAATTTTAGCTATCAATCTGTTTATTTTGATAGCCCAGACTTCGCTTCATATCGCTCTGCTGCACACCGAAGACGACGAAGATTCAAAATTAGAAGTCGAACCTATCTTGATTCTGAAATTTGCAAACTCGAAGTGAAACTTCGCTCAGGTAGAAAAAGAAATACAAAAAAACGATTTGATTACCATTCAGATACATGCAGAGAGATCACAGATGACGGTAGGCAATTTATTAAAAATGCTGTTGGAAATTTGGGCATTCCTGATGATCTAAGCCCAGTCCTTACAACTAAATATCAGCGTTCCACTCTCGTAGACATGAGTTCTGGCGATCGTTTAACTTGTGACGAAAATTTGGTTTGTGAGGATTGGGAAAACAGCACTATTGCACTCGATTATTTTATTTTTGAAACTAAATCAGAGGGGCCACCGAGCTCTTTTGACTACGTGTTGTGGGGTCATGGGATAAGGCCAGCACGGATCAGTAAGTTCTGTACCGGATTAGCTGCCTTGC
>CAJXEU010000001.1 GCA_913052525.1 uncultured Actinomycetes bacterium | reverse complement strand
GTCATACTCCTGAAATAGCGCTCGTGCATGTTCTTCATCATGCCATTCAGTGCTTGCCCAAAGACGTCGATCAGTTAATTCTTTTTCGATCCTTTTCTCTGGGTCATCTGGGGCAGGCGCCATCATTGCTTTAAAAGTTTCATTGGCGGGGCGACCAAAATTTGGATTTCCTGTATTTGAAGCCATTGAGATAAGACTAAGACATCTGTCGGAATGATTTGAAGCAAATGTTTGGGCAATCATTCCTCCCATGGATAGTCCCCCGATGTGGGCCTGGTTTATCTCTAAAAAGTCCATAAGTTCTAAAACATCTTTGGCCATGTCAGACAACGTGTAGTTGGTTCCGTCGGGTGGCCTACTTGAAAGACCAGAGTCTCTTGAGTCGAAACGTATAACGTGAAGTCCTTCTTTTGTTAATCCCGTGCAAAACTTTTCATCCCATAAGAGCATCTGACTCCCTAATCCGTGCATTAATAAGAGAGCAGGATCAGATGGGTTTCCGAATTGTTCATAAAATATGTCTATTCCGGAGGGCAAAGAAGCTAACGGCATATACCCATCTTTCAAGTTGAAGATGGGTGCTGCAAATCGGGCGATAACGTCGCTCTAATGACCATAATTTTTGACCATTCTTTTTCGGAGATTGAACCAGAGGTTCTTTACGATCTCCTGCGTCTAAGGTCGGAGATTTTTGTTGTGGAACAGTCTTCTATCTACCTTGATCTAGACGGTTGTGATACAGATCCTCTGACTCGTCATATTTGGATGAATGGTTCAGGCGGTCCGGTTTCTTACCTTCGAGTTTTAACTGAATCTAGCGGAATTCGTATTGGACGAGTAGCGACGAGCAAAGAGGCTCGTGGTCAAGGGTTAGCTACTGAGCTTCTTCGTTACGTGGTTGACTCAACTAAAGGAAAACTCATGCTGCATGCCCAAGCACATCTTGCGGACTGGTATACGAGTTTAGGGTATGTGGTAACTGGAAAAGAATTCGATGATGGTGATGGCATTCCTCACCTTCCTATGACTTTTGTTCGCTGAGCATTAGAGCCTGTCTCTTCTCTTGAGTAGGGTGCATTCGTGTCTGAAAATATTTCTCTTCCATACGGCGCAGATGGTCTCTTACTTAATTTGAATGAAGAGCAACATCATGCGGTAACTGTTGAGACAACACCTCTTGCTATTCATGCAGGAGCAGGGTCTGGAAAAACTCGGGTTTTAACCCATCGGATCGCTTGGCGATCTGCTATGGGGCTGGACGATTCTCGTAAAGTTTTAGCTCTAACATTTACCAGAAAAGCCGCTTCTGAATTGAACTACAGGCTACGAAACCTAGGACTTCGAGACCAAGTCGCTACTGGAACCTTTCATGCCGTGGCTTATGCACAGCTACGGAATTTTTGGAAAGAAAAGTCTCTTCCAGAACCTGAGCTTCTAACCAGAAAATCGGCTTTTATTACAGCCTTATTACCTCGTGATTACCGTTCCACCAAGGTTCTAGATGTAGTTGGAGAAATTGAATGGGCTAAAGCTCGGAGAATTCATCCAGAAGCTTACGCCGGTGTGGCTGAGGATGAAGGAAGAGACATTGGTATAGCGTCTGGGTTAGTTGGCCAGATATACCATGAATATGAAGATTTAAAAAGTAAACAAAACAAAATTGACTTTGATGATTTACTCGTGACTTGTGCTAAGGCGATTCGCTCAGACCGATCTTTTGGCAATGCTCAACGTTGGAGATTCCAACATCTTTATGTTGATGAATTCCAAGATGTCAATTCTCTCCAAGTTGATCTTCTTAATACATGGTTAAATGGAAACGAAAATTTATGTGTTGTAGGAGACCCTAACCAGGCAATCTATGGATGGAATGGCGCAGATGCTGATCATTTAATACGGTTTGATACCCACTTTACGGGTGGAAAAATTGTTGGGCTGCAACAAAATTACAGGAGCACTCCTCAAATTTTACGTACCGCCGCGTCTGTTCTTGACAACAAAGACTTTAAGGCAAACAAACCAAGTGGGCCCGCTCCTAGCGTTACTTACTACTCTTCTGACAAAGCGGAGGCAACAGCAGTAGCTCAGCAAGTTCGCGACTGTCATGGCCTAAATAGAAGATGGTCTGACCAAGCAGTTCTCGCTAGGACTAATACCCAAGTTGAAATGCTTTCACGTGCCTTCCGAGACGTGGGAATACCTGTTCGCACTCTCGCTGGTAGTAGTCTCTTTGATCGCTCTGACGTAAAGAGAGTTCTTGAAATCTTCAAACAAAACAGCCAGCCTTTGAGCGATCTTTTAGGGGACTTACGTACTGATTCTGATGAGAGTCAAGAAGATGACTCAAACACTCAGCTAGAAGAAAGAGCCGTAGCATTCTCTGAAATCCTACTTCTAGCGAAGGAATACTTGGCTCTAGATCCCTCCGGTACTGGTGGAGGGTTCTTTTCCTGGATAAGAACCCATGTGCGAACATCAAGTGATATCTCTATTGATGCTGTAGAAGTTGCTACTTTCCACTCTTCTAAAGGGCTTGAATGGTCAACTGTGCACATCGTTGGTCTTGAACAAGGTCTGGTTCCAATCTCTCATGCTCGAGACGCTCGCTCTCTCGCGGAAGAAAAGCGTCTTCTGTATGTAGCACTCACCAGAGCTAAAGAGAGTCTCTTTCTTTCTTGGGCGGGAGAAAGAAGTTTCGGCAATCACAAGCCTATAAAAAGAGAACATTCTGAATGGCTTGAACCTATTACTGAAACTATTCAAGGTCTTGATCGCCCTTTAAATCAAGATAAGCAAATTGATCAAATCGTTAAAGCACGCCAAAAAATGACTTCAGAAATACCTTCTGACTCTCCAGTGATGGCATCTTTACGATCTTGGAGAAATGACCGTGCCAAATTTTTCGGTTTACAGGCATACGAAATTTTGACAAATGCTACTTTAGATTCTCTTATTCAAGTCTGGCCTTCTACCCCCGACGAGCTCCTTAGAGTACGTGGTATCGGGTCATTTAAAGTCGACCGTTATGGCGACGAGTTACTGAGTATCTTAAGTCAATTCGACGAACCCTATGAGCAGTTAAAGGTCCAAACTCAAGAAAGAATAGAAGATAAAGAGATAATTGAAAATGGCGATCAAAAGTTAACTGAAGACTTAAGAAGTTGGAGAACAGAAATGGCCGTCGACAAACCTGCTTTTATGATCTTTAATGACAAAACATTGTTAGACCTTGTTCAGAAACGTCCGAAAAATACTGATGAACTTCTTTCTATTCATGGATTAGGTCCAGCAAAAATTAAAAAATTCGGTCAAGATCTGTTGGAGTTTTTTAAAGAGTAGTATCTTCTAACTCTTTTATCGCTCGCTTTGGAGCTACAAGTCTCCAGGCTTCTTCTGTCGCTTGAGCGACTTCTTCCCAGTCTAAGTCAATATCTAAACGTAAACCCACCCAGCCACTTGGACCTAAATAGGGAGGTGTAAAAAAACGATCAGGGTCTTGTTCGACCAGTTCTTCTTGGATTTCTGGTAGTGCTTTGAACCAAATTGAGGCACGGTTTTCTTTTTTTGATTCCTGAACAAAAATAAATGCTGTTCTGTTTTTCACAGCAAATGCAGGCATTCCATGATTCAAACGCTCTTCTGTCTCAGGTAACTTCAAACAAATTCGTCGTATCTCTGGCAAGAAAGAGCCACTCTTAAGTTTTTTTCCAGAGTGGGAAGCCATTGCGTCAGTTCAGATTGAAATCTGCAATAACTGGAGCATGATCGGAAGGCTTCTCTCCCTTGCGTTCATTTCTGTCCACAACTGTAAATTCTAAACTTTCGTTTAAAGCGGAGGAAGTCAAAATCAAGTCAATTCGCATTCCTTGTTTCTTGTAAAAGGATCCTCCGCGATAATCCCACCATGAAAATAGTCCGGTTTGATTAAATTTTTCTCGAAATACATCCACTAGGCCTATATCTACTAAGTCTTTTATTGCTTTTCGTTCCTCTGCTGTCACATGTGTCATACCAACAAAAGCATTAGGGTCCCACACGTCTCGGTCATCCGGAGCGACGTTGAAATCACCAACAACTGCGACTTTGTCTTTCGAAAAATCAATATTTGCAATTAGGTCTTCACGTAACCTGTTAAGCCAGTCCAATTTGTAGTGGTAATGATCGTGCCCTATTTCTCGTCCATTGGGCACATAGCAGGACGCGACTCGTACTCCTCCACATGTGGCCCAAATAATTCTGGCATCAGGATCCGGAGTTTCTCGGCCATCAGCAAACCCGTGTCTTACGTCTTCAAGCCCTACTTTTGAAATTATTGCCACTCCGTTCCAGCGGCCTTCTCCATGATGGGCTGATTCATATCCAAGGGAAGAAAATACTTCGTACGGAAAAGCTTCTTCAGTCATTTTTGTTTCTTGGATACATAACACATCAGGCTGAACAGTTTGTATCCATGACTCAACACGGCCAAGTCGTGCTTTCAACGAATTCACATTCCAAGTGACTATTCTCATGAAAGTGACGTTAGCGCTCAATCCAAAGAGAAGCCGACAACTCCAGATAATTCTGCAATTGCCTGTTCTGGATTGACAACTTTGATGGTGGTCATTCCCATCGTTCTTGCAGGCTTGAGATTTACTCCGAGGTCATCCAAAAACACGCAATCCTCTGGTTTCTCATTCAATCTTTCACAAGCAATGTCATAAAACTTTTGTTCTGGCTTACGACACCCCTCAACACTTGACTCAATAACCACATCAAACATTTGGACTACTTCTTGGACGTCGCTTGAAAGAGGTTGTGACCCGATTGGAGTGATGTTGTTAGTCAACATTGCAGTCTTAAGGCCGTTTGAACAACGGCGAAGTGCCTCCACCATGTTTGGCCTTAACGCTCCATGCAAATTTTCAATTAGTTTTCTAGCGTCAACAACGAACCCTTGTTCAGCAGCTTCAATCTGAAACAGTTCGATGAACTCTTCTGTGTTAATTTCTCGGCGTTCAAATTTCGCCCAAGCATTAGTGTCGGGTTTTGTTGCATTTAGGTTTCGTATTGTGTCTCTAGGTAGGCCAGCTTCAACTTCATAAATCGCAAATGTTTCAAACGGACTGGTAAGGATCACTCCCCCAAAATCAAAAAGAACTGCTTTGATCATAAGAATTCATCTTATGTCATTCCCAACAACGGGGCCTAGGTGAACAGCCGGTAGCCTGCCTTTCGTGAACGCACAATTTATCTACACAATGCATAAAGTTGGTCGCTTTTATCCCCCTGACCGAGATGTCCTTAAGGACATCACTTTGGCTTTCTATCCAGGGGCAAAAATTGGAGTGCTTGGTTCAAACGGAGCCGGCAAATCATCTTTGCTCAAAATCATGGCAGGACTTGACGAAGAGTTTTCAGGCGAAGCTCGCCTCACTGAAGGTTTCTCGGTTGGCTTGCTTGAACAAGAGCCACAACTCAATACCGAAAAAGACGTTCTAGGCAATGTAATGGAAGGCCTTGGTGAAATTTCAAATCTCCTTTCCAGATACGACGAAGTCTTATCTGCTTGGGCGAACCCAGACGCTGATTACGACAAGCTAGGTGAAGAACAAGCAAATTTAGAACGAGAGATTGAAACTGCTGGAGCTTGGGACCTTCAACGAACAATTGAGATAGCAATGGATGCGTTACGTCTCCCTCCAGGAGATAGTGATGTTTCTCACCTTTCCGGTGGGGAACGACGCCGTGTCGCTCTGTGTAGATTGCTTCTTTCACGTCCTGATCTTTTACTTCTAGATGAACCGACTAATCATCTAGATGCCGAATCTGTTGCTTGGTTGGAACGAACTCTGCGTGATTATTCGGGAACGGTGATAGCTATCACACATGACCGTTACTTTCTTGACAACGTTGCAGGTTGGATTCTTGAATTAGATCGAGGTAAAGGAATTCCCTATGAAGGAAACTATTCTGGGTGGCTCGAACAGAAACGTAACCGGTTTGAGGCTGAAGAGAAAACAGATTCAGCTAGACAACGAACTCTTGATCGTGAACTTGAATGGGTTCGAATGGCCCCTAAGGCTCGACAAGCTAAAGGAAAAGCTCGTTTAGCGGCCTACGACAAACTTGTAGCTGAAGCTGCTGAAGCTACGCAAAGAGATACCGAATTACAGATCACCATTCCAGCTAACCAACGACTTGGTGATCAGGTGATTGAAGTTGAAAACCTTTCAAAAGGTTTTGACCAAAATTTATTAATCGAAGATTTATCTTTTATTTTGCCGCCTGCGGGAATTGTGGGAGTGATTGGCGGCAACGGTGCAGGAAAAACTACTTTATTTAGAATGCTTGTCGCTGCGGCTGAACAAGATCCAGACTCTCCTTATACTCCTGACTCTGGTGCAATACGTATTGGGTCAACTGTGGAACTAGGTTACGTTGACCAGTCACGTGATTCGCTTAATCCAGACCGGTCGGTTTATGAGGAGATAACAGATAATCAAGATTTTATTCAAGTAGGAGCTCGGGAAGTCAACGGAAGAGCCTATGTGGCTTCTTTTAATTTCAAAGGTTCTGATCAACAGAAAAAAGTTGGGGAATTATCTGGAGGTGAAAGAAACCGTGTGCATTTAGCAAAAGTGCTTAAAAGCGGCTCTAACTTGCTGCTTCTAGACGAACCAACGAACGATTTAGATGTTGATACTCTCCGAGCTCTTGAAGGCGGGCTAGAGGCCTATCCGGGTTGTGCTGTAATCATCAGTCACGACCGCTGGTTTTTGGATCGAATTGCTACTCACGTGTTGGCCTTTGAAGGAGAGTCACAAGTTCGGTGGTTTGAAGGAAATTTTAATGAGTACGAGAATGTGCGAAAGAAAGAACTAGGTGCAGATGCAGCACCAACGCGACTTAAATACAAACCGCTTACCAGGTCTTGATTTCGTAACCGACCGAACTAGGTAAGTAGTTCCAGCACCTTAGTTGCTGTAGCAAAAGGGGCTCCATCTTCTGGGCGTATTACTAGATCTGGTGATTCTGGAGGTTCATAGGGGTCGTCTATTCCTGTAAAACCTTTTAATTCACCTGCTCTAGCTTTTGCATAAAGCCCTTTTGGATCCCTCTCTTCACACACTTGAATCGGAGCGTCAAGGAACACTTCAAAGAATGGCATTCCTGCTGCTTCGTGCATTTCTCGAGCTATCTGCCTGCCCGTGATATAAGGGCTTATAAGCGGTACCAACGAAATAAGTCCAGCGTCTGAGAACAACCGAGCGACTTCTGATACGCGTCGCACATTTTCGTGTCGGTCTTCTGCTGAGAAACCTAGATCTTTATTGAGGCCGTAACGTAAATTATCTCCGTCTAGCAAGTAAGCGGGTCGGCCTGACGCTATCAATATGCGCTCACAAGCAGCAGCAACGGTGGATTTCCCTGAACCTGAGAGACCGGTGAACCATATTGTGGCACCGTGAAGCCCAGTCGATGCTGTTCTTTCTTCTTGGCTTACTCCTTCTGGATGCCAGACAATATCTGGATTGTGTTCAACCATGTCAAGTTCCAGAACCAACAATTATGCCTGCCGCAACAGTTGCATTAGTTGCTTCATCTATGAGGATAAACGATCCAGTATTTCGGTTTCGACGGTATTCATCGAAAAAAAGAGGTTGAGTGCTTCGCAACGAAACTCGACCGATCTCATTGAGTGTTAGGGTTTCCGGATTTTCTTCTCGATGGAGTGTGTTCACATCAATCCTGTATTGAAGGTCTGCTACCATCACTCGACTTGGCCTTGTTGTATGTTTTAAAGCAAGTTTCATCCGAGGAGCAAGAGGCGAAGTTTCTGACATCCAACACAACATGGCTTGTAAGTCTTGACTTGAAGTGGGCTGATTGTTTGGTCGACAAATCATGTCTCCACGCGATACATCAATATCATCTGTGAGTCGTATCGTCACAGCCATAGGGCCAAAGGCTTCAGACACTGGGCCATCAAAGGAATCTATTGAAGCGACTGTTGAAGTGAATCCGCTAGGTAACACCATCACTTCATCACCTGGTTTAAAAACTCCCCCGGCGACAGTGCCAGCGTAGCCGCGGTAGTCATGATGGTCATCGCTTTGAGGCCGAATAACATACTGAACTGGAAAACGAGCATCTATATGATTCCGATCGCTAGCTATATGAACTTCTTCCAAATGATGAAGCAAAGATGATCCTTCATACCAAGGCATATTGGCAGATCTTTCCACCACATTGTCTCCGTGTAACGCTGAAACTGGGATAAATGTCAAATCCGAAATATCTAGTTTCATTGCAAAATTGCGAAATTCTTCTTTTACCGTATTAAATGCTTTCTCGTCGTAGTCGATGAGGTCCATTTTGTTGACGCACACAACTAAATGCGGAATTCGTAGTAACGAAGCTAGAAAAGCATGGCGCTTTGACTGCTCTACTACACCGTGTCTGGCATCTACGAGAACAAGTGCTACATCAGCTGTTGAAGCTCCCGTCACCATATTGCGGGTGTATTGGGTGTGCCCAGGGGTATCTGCAATAATAAATTTACGTTTTGGGGTGGCAAAGTAACGATAGGCAACGTCGATAGTTATTCCTTGCTCTCGTTCTGCTCGAAGCCCATCAGTAAGCAATGCTAGATTTGTGTAATCATTTCCCATTTGAATTGAAGTAGCTTCAATGGATTCCATTTGATCTTGAAAAATTGACTTTGTGTCATAAAGTAATCTTCCAATCAACGTTGATTTTCCGTCATCAACACTTCCTGCAGTAGCGAAACGAAGAAATTCCATTAGAAGTACCCTTCTTTCTTTCGATCTTCCATCGCTGCTTCTGAAACTCTGTCATCTGCACGTGTTGCTCCACGTTCTGTAATTCGAGTGGCTGATACTTCTTCAATGATTTGTTCAAGAGTTTCTGCTTCAGACTCCACTGCTCCCGTGCAACTCATGTCTCCAACTGTTCTATAGCGAACCTTTCGAGTAACCACTACTTCGTCTTCAGATCTAGTCACAAATTCTGAATCAGCTAGCCACATGTCATCGCGAGAAAAGACCTGACGTTCATGAGCGAAATAGACCTGTGGTATTTCAACATTTTCCCTAGCTATGTACTGCCAAATATCTAGTTCAGTCCAGTTTGATATTGGAAACACTCGAATGTGTTCACCCTGTCGTATCCGACCGTTGTATAGATTCCATAATTCAGGTCGCTGATTTTTAGGGTCCCATTGACCAAAATCGTCGCGAAAAGAGTAAACCCGCTCCTTAGCTCTCGCTTTTTCTTCATCACGACGGGCTCCACCAAATAATGCATCAAAACGATGCTCCTCAATAGCATCTAACAGAGTCGTTGTTTGTAAACGATTACGACTTGCTCGGGGCCCTGTTTCTTCTACAACTTTTCCTTCATTTATAGATTGCTGCACGGAAGCAACTACCAATCGTGCTTCTAATTCTCCAACTCGTCGATCGCGGAACTCAAGCACCTCAGGAAAATTATGACCGGTATCAACGTGCATAACAGGAAATGGTAAACGAGCAGGCCAGAAAGCTTTTGCAGCAAGGTGCAGCATCACAATGGAATCTTTTCCACCAGAGAACATCAAACATGGATGTTCAAATTCTGCAGCAACCTCTCGAAAGATGTGGATTGCTTCAGCCTCTAATTGATCTAAGTGATTGAGCTCATATGTTGTGATACTCATGATTTCTTTCCACAAGTCTGATGTTTCTACACATCATGCTAACCCTGTCCTTCTAAGATGGTCACTCTTGAAGGTAGAACATGACGACCATTTATTTGCTGCAGATCTGGCTACTCGTGCTGGACGCCTATTACTTGATCTACGCGAAGCACCTCCAGATAATGATTTTCCCAAATTAGGTGACATAGGAGATCAACGGTCTCATGAATTTTTGATGGAATCTTTGTCAGAATTCCGTCCGGAAGATGCGGTTCTTTCAGAAGAAGGTACTGCACATTCTGTGCATCCGAATCGGTCAGACGTCCAACGTGTATGGATTATTGATCCAGTAGATGGGACAAGAGAATACAGCGAACCGTCACGGACAGACTGGGCAGTCCATGTCGCTTTGGCAATAGATGGAAAACCAGTTGTTGGAGCAGTGGCTCTTCCTGCTTTAGACCTCACTCTATCCACTGTCAATCAGCTAACAGATAGAGCCCTTGATCCTGTTCCAACAACTCCACGAATTACTATCAGTCGTTCTCGCCCACCTAGTGAATCGGAACTTGTTTGCCAAGCATTGGCCGGAGAAATGATTGAAATGGGTTCTGCTGGTGCCAAAGCTATGGCTGTTGTTCAGGGAGAAGCAGATATCTATCTCCATTCAGGAGGTCAGTATGAATGGGATAATTGTGCTCCAGCCGCAGTTGCTTTGTCTGCAGGACTTCATGTTTCAAGACTTGATGGATCTTCGCTGTCATACAATAACTCAGATCCTTGGCTACCTGACCTCTTGATTTGTCATCCAGATTTATCTGAAACAGTTTTGAATGTCTTACACAAAGCTAAGGAACTCTAAATGCGTCTGGTAATTGCTCGATGCACTGTTGATTATGAAGGTCGTCTTTCCGCACATCTACCTGAAGCCATTCGACTAATTATGGTGAAAGGAGATGGCTGTGTTGCTATTCATGCCGATGGAGGCGCCTACAAGCCCCTTAACTGGATGAATGCCCCTAACCGTCTTATAGAGGAAGAAAATGAATGGAGAGTCTCGAATTCTAAAGGAGAGGCACTCACAATTTCTCTTTTAGAAGTGATAAGTGACAGTTCCTATGAAATGGGAAGTGATCCTGGTCTTCAAAAGGATGGAGTTGAGGCACACATTCAAGAACTACTTGCGGCAGAACCTTCTGTTTTGGGAGAAGGTTTTCGTTTAATCCGTAGAGAATTTCCAACAGAAATCGGTCCGGTAGATCTTCTTTGCAAAGACTCTGAAAACTCTACTGTGGCTGTAGAGGTAAAGAGACGAGGAGAAATAGATGGAGTCGAACAACTTACTAGGTATTTGGACTTTCTTAATAGAGATTCTGAACTAAGCCCAGTTAGAGGTCTCTATGTAGCACAAGAAATAAAACCTCAGGCAAAAGTGCTGGCTGAAGACCGAGGAATTGAATGCCTCGTGGTTGACTACAACGAATTAAGAGGAATCGAATCTGACGTATTGAAGTTATTCTGACTCTTTCTAGTCCAGTTCAAGCGCTACGGTAAGCCTTGTGTTTAAACGTCAGGGACAAAGATGGTCTTCACCCTCTAAGGCCCGATGGCGTGCCATTTTTATCACCTTTGTGGTCTTAGCAGCTGTTGTTTTTAGTTTGACTCTGATTTCTGCCGGATCTGGAGAAAAGCCACATATCTCTTCACTGCCACTAGCTTTACCTGTCTTAACAACTTCTAGTGTGGTTAAAGAGCCTGCTCCTACAACAACTACTGTCTCTCAAACAGATCGGCTACAAGTAGTAATTGATCTAAACAACCTTGCTTCAAAAGGTTTCCTCACATTAAGTGTTGCAGGGCCAATTGTTTTTTTCCCTGACGAAGTAAGAACATGGCTGCAACTAGACGGCACAACTCCAGGATTTGACGAGCAAACAATCAAGTCATCGTTAGATCGGGCTTATGGAGAGGTATATATTGAAGGGTCAGATGTATGGTTGAATGCAAGCGAAGATGGCCTACTAGAAGTATCAGAAGATCTGCCTGATCGTATTTGTTGTAGTCAAGACGACATAAATCTCATAACTACTGCCTTGAGTCAAGGAAAGAGTCACGTAACTCTTGAGTTGTCTCCTGTCGACAGAGACCGTGATACAGAATGGATAAATTCCACTGGTGCAACTCATCTAGTTGGAGAGTTTACGACCTACTACCCTTCCGGAAGGCCACGAGTAACTAATATTCACCGTATTGCTGAACTCACTCGAGGCGTTGTCATAGAACCGGAGCAGACATTCTCTCTCAACGAGCATGTGGGCGAGCGCACGTTAGAGAATGGTTTCGTTGCAGATGGAGCAATTGTCCATGGAGTGCTCGTACAGGCAGTGGGTGGAGGTATCTCTCAATTTGCAACAACGTTATTCAATGCTGTCTTCTTTGCTGGTTTAGATTTCGAAGAGTACAAAAGTCATTCCATATATTTCCGAAGATATCCATATGGTCGTGAAGCGACGATTTCTTGGGGGTGGCCAGACTTGGAGTTCACAAACATTACTCCATATCCAGTAGTGATCTGGACTTCCGTCACTCCTGATTCAGTTACTGTGCAGTTTTACTCACAGCCGTGGGTGATCGGTGAACAAACGGGGCAAACATCTCGAAGCGTAGGAGAAGAATGTACTGCAGTTACTACTGAACGGAGTCGTACGTGGCTAGATACCGGAGAAATAACTATTGATTATTTTCAAGCCCAGTATCGGCCTGAGGGGCTTAATTGTGATGGGACTCTTTCTGATCCAACGGCTTGCATCATTGATGAAGAATCTGAAGAGTTAGTCGAATTAGATCCAAGATGCCCGAACTATGTCCCTGCATCAACGACAACAACAACGACAACGACAACAACAACAACGACAGAAGCAAATTAAGAGAAAATGAGTATTAGCCTTTGCTCTCATGCAAGTTGATGTTGCGATTATTGGTGGGGGCCCTGCTGGCTCCGCTACAGCTATAACTCTTGCGAAATCTGGACGATCTGTTGCGGTCTTTGACAAGGCAACCTTCCCAAGAGACAAGTGCTGTGGAGATGGGCTCACAACTCTCGCTTTGAGATTAGGTGAGAATCTTGGCTTAGTTCCCTCAAAAATAAGAGAGTGGAAGAACGTTGATGAAGCGACTCTTCATTGGGAAGGTGGCCGCTCTGTGAGTTGCGCTCTTCCAAGTGGTTCAGGACTCTACGCTGCTGTGGTTCCTCGCCTTTACTACGATCAAGCTCTTTTAGATATTGCACAAACTCATGGAGCTTCTGTGTATCAAGGGCATGCTCTCAAGTCCATAACTGTCGAATCAGAAAAAGCCACTATGTTCATTGAGGGTTTGGGGGTAGTAGAAGCAAATAATGTAGTGGCTGCTGACGGTATGTGGTCACCTACCCGACGTTTCTTGGGGCTTTCAAAAGATAACTACCGGGGAGAATGGCATGCGTTTCGCCAATATTTTAAAAACGTTGGGCCAAAAACTGACAACTTGCATATTTGGTTTGAACCCGATCTTCTTCCTGGATATGTATGGAGTTTCCCTCTTAGTGAGAGAAGAGCAAATGTAGGTTTTGGAATTTTACGAGGTGGGCAGATCCCAATAAGTGAAATGGGGAAAATCTGGAAAGAGCTGCTTGAACGACCAAACATAAAAGATGTGCTTGGTGACAGATTTGAACCTGAGGGACGTCATACCGCATGGCCAATACCGGCTCGTGTGACCTCTATGCCCTTATCACATGGACCTGTTTTATTTGTCGGAGATGCGGCGGCGGCGGCGGACACACTTACTGGCGAAGGTATTGGACAGGCTCTTCTTACAGGAATTCTTGCTGGTGAAGCACTACTTGAAGAAAAGCATGTAACAGAGATTGCCAAAAGATATGAAGAATCGGTTTCTCAGGAATTATCTTCTGATCATAAGATGTCTCTCGTTCTTCAAAAGATTCTTAGCCGCCCAAAAGTGACCCGTTATGCTCTCGGTATTGCCACCTCCACTAAATGGGCCCGTAATAACTTCGTACGGTGGATGTTTGAAGATTATCCGAGAGCTCTTTTATTTACCCCAAAACGCTGGAAAACAGGGATTTTTAAGAGACTCGGGGCCTATAAAGATCGGGTTGAACCCTAATAGCGCGTAACCTTAAAGCATGGCGGAAATACACCAAATCTTTCCAGCAGCGGACGAAGAACGACCTGAAGGCAGTAATGATTTCTCTAGCAATCACCCACTTGGACCGATTGGAGAAAAAATTGATGAAACTGTTGAGCATGCTTGGGAACCTTTACGAGATAATCCCGTATTAAATCGACTGTTTTATACTGCCAGTGAGCTAGGAGACTTCAGTCTGATATGGCATATTTTAGGACTCACCCAAGGTCTGACTAGGCGTAAAGGTCAAAGAGATGCCATTCGACTTGCTTTAGCTCTTGGAGTTGAATCAGCTCTAGTAAATGGAGCTATCAAATCCATGTTCAGTCGAGAAAGACCGACTCAGGAAGAACAACGACCTCATAATCTGCGCCAACCATTGACGAGCAGTTTCCCATCGGGACATGCATCAGCGGCGTTTATGGCTGCAAGTCTTCTTAGCGAACGTTCTAAAGTCAAGCCTCTTTGGTTCGGCGCTGCACTTGTGGTTTCTTTATCTCGTATCCACGTCAAAATTCATCACGCTAGTGACGTAATAGTCGGTGCTGGTATCGGATTGACACTCGGAAAAGTAATACGAAAATTGGTTTCGTTTAGATAAGTGTTAGTTCAACGGAGAGGTTTCAAGTTCTACCTCATCCGCTGCAAGCAAGAGTCGTATATCTAGTAACAAATCCGCTACTTCAGAAGCGGCCATAAGTTCACGCTCTTTTGTAGATCCCAACCCTCGGTCAATGACAGCCTTTAACTCGTCTACCTTTATCGAGTCCAATGTTTCAGTCACGTCCACTCCTTACTCTTGGGTTTGTATCTATCAATACTCCCACCATAGACCAGGTAACTGTATTACGTGTTGCGGGTTTTAGAATTTTTTTAAATTTATTTGACTGGAGCTAAGGAACGGATTGCTTCAATAGGATCTATTCCTCCAAATGGCATCACTGCGAGAGCTGGAGTTGTGATCCCATTTTTCATGTACTGTGATATCCGTTCTCGGCATTGGTCTGGGCTTCCATGAACGATCAAATCGTCCACAACAGACTCCGGTATCTCCCCAAGAGCGCCTTGGCGGTCTCCTGCATCCCATCTCTCCCAATGCGCGCCTAACAGTTCGTCTCTTCCGAGCCACTGATGAAAGGCCTTATATACCGGAACATTAAGATATGCCGCCAATGTATACCGCCCACCAGCAATCACTGCTTCTCGGTCTTCGCTTGGACAAACGAAGATGCGCGCAACAACTTCTCTATCTGGGCCTTGTTCGTTAACTATCCCAGCGACAGTAGTTACGTCATCAGGTGACAGCCAATTAACTATGGCACCATCAGCTTCTCGTCCGGCTAATCGAAGCATACCTTCGCGTAATGCAGCTACTAGAAGTTTTGGGGGCTGTTCTGGAACAAGACCAAGACGGAAGCCTTTAATACTAAACGAATCGTAATCTTCTGTAATCTTCTCTCCAGAAAGTGCATCTTTAAGGAACCTTACGGTGTCTCGCACTCTCTTATAAGGCTCTTCAAACGGTATCCCATTCCAATTTTCAACAATGACATTAGAGGATGAACCTATCCCAAAAGCTACTCTTCCCGGAGCTGCATCAGCCATCGTTGCTGCACTTTGAGCCATCAACGCAGGGCTTCGTGTATATGCAGGGAGGATCGCTGTTCCTAAACGCAATTCTGGGGCCCACGCCGCAGCAAGTGCCAGCGGGATAAGGCCTTCAGCTCCATTTGACTCTGCTGACCAGACATCGGTGTAACCGAGTTCCACTAATTCCCGATAGAAACTTTGTTGACTGTGTAGAGAGCCCGGAGCTGGGATGGTTAAACCGTATGGCGACATTTAATTACGTCCTATTGATTTGAATTATGTTTCTTCTATCTTTGCATGAAAGGTGCTTGACCGGTTAACCAAGCGAGCGATACTGACAGGTCTGGCTTGCTGTAGCCAGTAGCTCATAATTTTCAGACCAAAGATGAACGGTGCCATGAGCGTATCCGTGAGTGAGGCTTCCAATACGCACATCAACAAGAATCCATTTAGTTGGAATTGGATTCACGATACGCAGAGTATTATCTAGACTTCGCCCGCCTCCTACACCTCCGCCCACAGCTTCTCTTCCTCCCCATGGAACATAATCCCCTAAGACCGCGAGAAAAGCTGGATCTACGTGGACATCCTTTGGCACCCTCACCCACATGGCTACTCGACCATCTTCGATAGGTGGATCCTCAGATTTTGAACGTCCTTTGACCAAACGACGTTCGAGATTATTAGATACCGAGCGCACTCCTTCACGACTTGAAAATATTGGACAATCTAATGGTGGTGGAGCTTCTATGGGAATAACCCAAACTCCTGATTTTTCGACATCTCTTTTGCCAAGGGTTGCGAATGTAGAAATAATCTCACGGTCATCAACTCTCCCAGTTACGCGAGCTTGAGTTGACTTATGACCAACCGCAGTTAACTCGACTTGAAACGTAAGCTCTTCTCCTACTTTGGCATGAGAAACAAATTGTCCGGTGATCCAGACAAGAGGTCGGTGGGTTTCAAATTCAAGTACACGAATCGCTGCAGCAAGACCAGTTCCACCAAATAAGTTTCCAGTGCTCGAGCACTCATCTTGAGTAATGGGAAGTACCCAATGAAATTCGGAACTCCCTTTACGAAGGTTTTCAGTCAGGTATTGCTTTCTAGTCATTGCTTGAGGATGCCTTGTTCGGGAAGAAATAGCACCTAAGGATCTATAGGCCCCATTTAACTTCGCCCTTAAGACAGAGATAGGGTTATCTAAACTAGTGAGTCTTAACATAAGGAGTTTTTGTGAATTCTGGATTTGACCTAGAGAGATTAAATAGAGTGGTTGATCTTTGCGAACGCTACGTAGACGAAGGCAAATTACCTTGCGCTCAAGTTCAAGTCGCCCTAGAGGGGGACGTGGTATTGCGTCATACCACTGGAATGGCAGATATTGAATCTAATAAGCCCCTCGGAGATGATTCAATTTTCCGAATTTATTCGATGACTAAACCAATTACTTCAATCGCTCTTATGCAACTATACGAACAGGGAGAATTTCTCCTTGAAGATCCTGTTGAGAAATTTTTGCCTTCATTCAAAAACCCTGTGGTTCTTTTAGGAGGGTCGCTATTCAAGCCGGAAACAAGACCCGCGCGAACAGTCATGACTGTTCGTGATCTCCTGACTCACACTTCGGGGTTAACTTATGGGTTTCATTTTCAAAATAATCTTGATCAGATGTATCGCGATAAAAAGCTTGGAGGCCCTTTAACTGGGAAACAAGGAAGAGCAAATGTTTCCCTGGAAGAAGGCATAGATCTTCTTGGTGGCCTACCTCTTCTTTTTGATCCGGGAACGGCGTGGAATTATTCCATGTCTACAGATGTCTGTGGTCGGCTCATCGAAGTAATTGGGGGTTGCGGCCTAGATGAATATCTAAAAGAAAATATTTTTGATCGCTTAGACATGTCAGACACTGGCTTTTTCATACCCGAAGACAAGATTGATCGTTTTACTTCTACATACATTTTGGGAGAAGATAGATCTCTTCAAATAATCGATCCTGCAGAAGATAGCCCCTATCAAAAAGAGCGCCTTTTCTTATCAGGCGGAGGTGGTCTTATTTCAACTACAGACGACTATCAAAAATTCGTGAACATGCTTTTAAATATGGGATCTTTTGAAGAAGATCAGATAATTGGTCGTCGGACGTTAGAACTCATGACTATGAACCACCTCCCTCAAGGAAAGTTACTCAATGAAGTAGGGCGATCAACTTTCTCAGAAACTGCATTAGCCGGAATGGGGTTTGGTTTAGGTTTTTCTGTGTTGATGGATCCTGCAGCAAATGCTGGTCTTGGAACTATTGGAGAGTTTGCTTGGGGTGGTGCTGCGAGTACTAGATTTTGGGTTGACCCTGTTGAGAAGATCAGTTGTATCTTCATGACTCAGTTTATGCCTTCGAGTTACTACCCGATTCGGCGTGAATTAACCACGAGTGTATATCAAGCCTTGAAATAAAATTTTTTATCTCAAATTAAGGTTCTGCTTTACTCAAATTGAGTTTTTGATGCCAAATTTTCAAGTTTGGCGATCCATGCTTTGCTTGAAAATACTGGTCTGAGTTGATACATAAATTGAGCATAGTCACCTTCAAATTTGCACTGACCATTCATATACGCGAGATCTGTATCTAGTTCTCCTTTGAACCACTCAACTGCATCGGGGTAGCGAAAAGTGGCTGTGACGGCATCGTCTTTGGTGGGGCCAGAAACTAATTCTTGGACTTTTCCGACGACGATTACCAAACAGAACTGAATTTTTCCAAGTGGAGTAGAGGTAATAACAAATTTTACTCTCCCATTAACTTCTTTTTGTTTTGTCAGATCAGAAGTCATTTCTTTAAATTCTTGCAACCACTCTTCTGAAAGAAATACCGACATTATTTGATCTCCTTAAATCACTCTCTGATGCCTTGGAAAAGGTCATCTTCAAAAACGCCTTCTTGGATTTCTCTTTTCAAGGACCGCACTAAAACATAGTCGTCAAAGGGATGCACTGTGCGAGCATGCTCATCTGGTAATCCGAACCAGAAGGGTGAATCTGGGTCTACTTGAGTGGCATGGGAGCGTAAAGCCTGTCCTCGAATTTCCCACCAATCAGAAATATCTATTCGAGTCGTAATGCGGTGATCTTGAGATCTTCTTTTGAACCAAAATTCATCGTAGGGTGATTCAAGGCCTAATTCTAGAAACTTCTTGTGTAAACCTTCAATTCTGGCGCGTGACCATACTGTTTCGTAAAGTTTTAATGGCTGCCATGGCTCTCCAGAATCCGGATACTTCTCTGGATTTCCGGCAGCTTCAAAAGCTGGAAGTGAAATGTCATGAACCATTAGGTGATCAGGATGGTTATATCCTTTTCGTTCATCCGGATAGGTGACAATAACTTGAGGTTTTTCTTGGCGGATAACTGCTACAAGTTTTCCCACTGCCTCATCAAATGGGGCATTCATAAATGCTTCTGGGTTGTCGTTGTGTTCACTTTCTTGCATTCCTGAATCCCGATATCCCAACATAACCACTCGGTCATAGCCAATGATTTTTGCCGAAGCTGCTAGTTCTTCTGCCCTGACTTGCGGTAGATTCTCTTCTATTTCTGGCTTTTGTAATCCAGGGTTCAGGATGTCGCCAGCCTCACCCCCCGTGCAGCAAACCAAAACTGAATGAACATTCTCTGTGCGATAACGAGCAATCGTGGAAGCTCCTTTAGAGGCTTCATCATCCGGATGGGCATGAACAGTTAGGAGACGTAAAGGTTTTTCAGACATGGCTTGAAACAGTAGCGGGCCAGATCACCAAAACAGATGACCTGATGGAAAGAATCTTAAAAGCAGTAGTAAGATAGAAGTATGGAACCTGAAATTTGGCGCTGGATATGGCTAGGAGCGGCCGCAGTATTCTTATTGGGTGAAGTAATTATCGCGGGAGGCGTCTTCATGCTTCCTTTTGCCGGTGGAGCCGTCGTTGCATCCATACTGGCTTTTACGGGCTTAGGTGACACCCCTCAATGGATCGCCTTCATTGGTGTTTCTGCAGCTATATACATTGTCCTAAGACCTGTAGTTAAGAAACTAAATCAAGGAAAAAACCCCATCGGCGTTGGAGCTTCACGTCTGGTTGGAGAAACAGGAACGGTAACTAGCCTAATTAAGCCAGGTGCAGAAATTCTTGGAACTGTACGAATTGGTCGTGAAAGTTGGACTGCAGAAACCTTAGACGGACAAACGCTACAAACAGGCACCACAATCAAAGTTATAGAAATACAAGGAACTCGAGCAGTTGTCTCGCCAATTGAAAATTAGAAACACTTATCTAAGGAGAAATACATAATGGATTCAGGAATAATCGTACTAGCCGTTCTTGCCGCCTTCTTGTTCATCTGGATGGCCGTTGGAATCAAAATTATTCGCCCTTACCAGAAAGGTGTTGTTGAACAGCTTGGTCGGTATAAGTCAACTTACGACCCGGGACTAAAATTCGTTATTCCAATTATTCAGAGTGTCACCAAAGTAGATATGCGGGAACGGGTTGTTGATGTTCCTCCACAAGAAGTAATAACCAAAGACAATGTGACCGTCACTGTAGATGCAGTCATTTACTATGAACCAACTGATCCTCAGAGGCTGATTTACAATGTCGCTAACTTTGTTATGGCTATAACAAAGTTAGCGCAAACAAATTTACGTAATGTCATCGGTGACATGTCTCTTGATGCCGCATTAACCTCACGTGATACTGTGAATGTTTCTTTACGGGAAGTACTTGATGACGCCACAGATAAATGGGGTGTGCGAGTTGTACGTGTTGAAATTCAACGCATTGACCCACCAGCAGATGTCATGGATGCTATGCACGAGCAAATGAAGGCTGAAAGAACTCGTCGAGCCGTGGTCACCGAAGCCGATGGTATCAAACAGGCGGAGATTACTAAGGCCGAAGGGGAAAAACAGTCCGCTATTCTTGAGGCTGAGGGGTTCAAGCAAGAATCCATTCTTAAAGCCCAGGGTGAAGCTGAAGCTATTCAAGCTGTCGCTGATGCTGAACGTTATCGTCAAGACACAGTTGCTCAGGGTGAAGCCGAAGCTATACGAAGCGTTTACCAAGCCATACATGATGGCAATCCAACACCCGACCTGATTGCTATCAAATATCTTGAAGCGTTAGGAACTGTGGCTGATGGTCAGGCTACAAAGATTTTTCTTCCCGCAGAAATGAGTTCAACAATGGGATCGCTTGGAGCGATCGCTGAGTTATTCACTGGGGAAGATCCAAAAACAAAGAAATAACCAAGTCAAAATCAAATTGGCTCTAGTTGGTCTTCTCCTTCTTCGTCATTTCTTAATACCCAACCGCACATACGTGCCAACATTTCACAGCCTTCATCTGGTCCACTAGCAATAACTTCGTCTCCAGCCACGAGAGTATTTCTACCTCTTGGGTGATACACGTACCTGCCACCACGTCTAATCGCTAGAACAGTGAAACCTGGCTCTATATTCCAGCGTAACTCTGAAAGGGATGCTTCGTCTGCTGTTGAACCTGGTGCGATTGGGTATTTAACAACAACTTCATCGGTTTCGCCAAGAGCTATCCCAAGAATGGGATGAAGTTCTTCTTCCTTTTCGATAAGCCATACCATGGCCTGAGCTTGATCTCCTAAATCTTCAGCTGCTTCAGCTAAGTGGAGAAGACCTCTTAACGCTCCGGGGTCTATATCGTCTCCTGCTGATCGAAGTACCCAGAGTTCAAGGTTCTCTTTCATCTCATCTAAACGGTCTTCTAAATGGCATACTTCTGCAGCTAACCCGCGATCTGCTAATACGAGTGCGCTGTAGGCAAGCCCAACTGCAGCTTCAGAAAGATTTTTCATCTCTACTAACACATCAACTGCTCTATCGAGATCTGTGACTGCTTGTTGATCTTCTGCTCGGGGTGGCTCCCAGACCGGAGCAGCGGCTAACTCACGCAACCGAGTTATTCCATCCGGTGATCCCCGAAGGAACAGCACGTCATCCGGGACTAGAACTGTTTCACCATTAACGTCAGTTATCCACTGTCGACCTCGACGTACTGCCATCACACTCATCCCAGCTTGAACAGTTAACTCAAGGGCCGACAATGGTCGATGCGCCATATGCGAACCTTCACTTACAAGAACCCTATGAGAAACTTCCTCTGCATCTGAAAGATCAGCTACCAGTTGGTGTGGAATTCCCAGACGCTTTGAAACAATTCGCGCGATATCGACGGCATCATTAGCCATTCTTTCTATCGAAGAAACTACCTGCAACACTGAAGACATACCTTCAGCTTCACGAGAACTTCGAGCTGCCAAGACGCATACAGCACGCATATCATGCACTAGTTCATTCATCTGACCTTCAAGCTCATCTACTTCTTCTGCCATATCTGGGTCATCGAAGTACAACGCGGCATAGGCCAAGTCCACCATCAGTTCTGACGTGTCCTTTGCTTCTGTCAACATAGCTCTTAAAGTTCGTGGTTTATCTTCCATAGTTCCTCACTTGAGGTTGTCGATTAATGCTAAACCCAGCAAGGGGCTGAGTGTCAAAAAAACTTTTATTTGGTGCACGTGATTCAGATTTTTCATATAACCCCTACTACCACCATGGCTATCACAAGGGTGAAAGCTCCTACTAAATCCAGAGAAGACGTGACCATCGGTATTCCATAAGTGTCAGGGTCTAACCCGAATCGGAAAGCAGCCATTGTGGAATAGTACGCAATCACTGTGACCATGGTTACTGCCAAAACGCCACCTAATAAAGCAACTAAAACTAATTGCCAGAATCCAGGAGAGTTTTGGCTGGTTATTACACCGAGGACATGAGCGGCGCCGGCAGCAGAAATGAACACAGGCATTGCTACCGCTACAAGAGAACGGATGTCTCTTACGCTAGTTCTACTAGGTATAGGTGTTGCATCATCTAGCCCTAGATGAAATTGTGTCGAAAGACGGCTTGAGAGAATCCCACCTAAAGCTCCTGCGGTCGCTAAAAATGCAGGCAACATGATAAGAACAGATTTTGATGTTAGTAAATCACCGATTCTTTTCTCAACAATTACTCCTGCTGCGATGTCTATCAATATCGCTATAAATAGGACTGGAGTTGATTGCCTCACGATTCGATGAAGATCATTCTCCCCTAATCTCCACATTAGAAAAGTGCCAATCAAAACTGTCGCCACTATAAGAACAGCTAAAAAGCCCACTGAAGACGAATTATTTATAAGGTTCGCTGCCAAAAGTAGAGCAGGCACCGTAACTAAATCTCCGAACGCTGTTACCAAAGGAGACGTTACGTTATCTAAATCCCATTTATAACGAACTGAACCAGCAACTAGAATGAGAGTTATTAGAAGCACCGCTGCAGATGCTAAAACTCCACCTAGCGTTGAAATGACTATGAAGTCCGCGAGACTCATAGTAGAAGAAATCCCAAAAAGGCTTGCCGCTCCTCGGCCCATGACCGCAAGCACTACACTAAGAAACAAGGTCAGAATGGCAGTGGCTAGTAAGTTTTGACCTACGACTCCATCTCTTCGAAGGTTAAGTCGGAACGTTCCAGTATGTACCGCTGTTCCAAGACGGCTACCCATCGCCCCGAATATGTTTCCTCGTAAAGCAATAGCTCCCGGAATCAGCATTAAAAGCCCAGGAAGTTCATCAAGTTTCACTTCGGCTCTTGCTAAAAAAAGCCCTCCTAATGATGCAGCTAATACTCCAAGAACAAGGGCGAAGAACCGTTGTTGAGCATCGATTGAGGGCACAAGGATTTTTTTCAGGCTCAAGCCTTCCCTCAAGTTGATCCCTGCTGACATTTACCCAGTCTGGTAGATGCCAACGTATAATTGGCGCATTCTTGCTAAATCAATCAAACTCCAAGACAGCAAACTTTCACTCGCCTTTATAAGTGTTCAGGTCTCTCTAAGATCACGAATGAACCTGTAGCAGAAGCAACTAATTCAGAACCAGAGGTAGCTTTTGCTTCAAGATGGACAAATCTTTTACCGGATTGAAGTATCGAAGCATGAGCTTCTATTTCTCCATCGAAAACAGGTTTTAAATAACGAACCTGAATTTCTATAGTTGCACAAATTTGATTGGATTGAATTGCTCGCATTGTGGCTATACCCATTGCTTGATCAATCAAGGTGAACATTACGCCACCATGTACAACTCCGTGAGGGTTGCGATGATTGTCGTTAATTACTATTCGACAACCATTCTGACCATCTTCAAAAATATTTTCCAAAGAGAAAAAATCTCCGATGGGGTACGGAACATCCAACTCTTTTTTTTCAGGTAGAGATTCTTGACTCATAATTTATCTGGCTTACTCATACTCCTAGTAGCGCCAGAATAGCATCGATATTTGCTAGAACACTTGCCGGACAATCTGTCAAAATCCCGTCAGATAAACAAGGAGCTCCAAATGCTGTAGCTGCTGCTTGCAAAGTTGAACTAGGTAGATACGAAAGATCAGGAAGCCCTGAATCAACAGTCGTTGTTGGCGGTGGTGTTGTTGACGTTGTGGTTGTCGTAGTTGGTACAGGAGGCACATTCGATGCACTTAGGCCCCGTACCTCAAGTTCTGCTAAGTGGGCGTTACGAGTTCCTCCTCCATACCAACCATCAGCTTCTACTCCGAGGACTGTCTGGAGGACAACTGCTTCGTCGCTGGGACCCCAAGGGTATGACGCCAATAAAACCGCTTCTTCATCAATCGGTGGCGCTGTTGTAGTTGTAGAAGCAGGAACTGCTGTAGTAGTTGTACTCGTTGTAGTGGTTGTGCTCGTTGTAGTGGTATTAGGGGTTTCAGTTGTAGTAGAAGTTGATTCAACTGGAGCCACAGTTGTAGTAGACGGTATGACTAACTGCGTAATTGTTGGATTATCTGAATCTCCAGCTGTTCCAGAAATAAGCAAGCCAATAACTGCAGCCAAGAGAAGGCTTGTTACCACTTGTGTAATCCATCTGACCATTTTTCTAGTCTCTCATTACTTAGGCTCTTTTTTGTGTCACCCCTTCTAGTTTTGATAAGTATTTCCAAGAAATTCCAGTCATTCAATTATAAATTTCAACATTTTGTCAAAAAGCAGCCGGTAACCTGCGAGTTATGAATAGTGGTAGCACAAATGTTGGCGTGGGTTCTTTTGAAGTTCCTACCTTTGATCCACAATCCTTTGATTTAGCCCATTTTGGCCTCTTTACCGAAATCGTTGACGACCAGCGATACCAACGCAGTGTTGAAAGATTCAGAGAACGCGGAATCGCTTTACCTACTTTCTCTCAACTAGCTGACCCAAATAAAATTTCTGATTCAATACGCTCAGACCTCAGTGAGATAGATCGCGATGCTGCTGATCCTTTGAATCTCTACCGAGTCCATTGGTATAACGATTTTCATGGTGGATTTGTTGACATTCCAGACCATGTGGTTCTGACTAGTGAAATGACGGGTGTGGACTCCCCTATTATTGTTGCATTTGGTAATCGTTTCCCAATGATTGGTGCCCATAAAGTCTTGGCTGCTTATTCCTGTTTAGTTCCACGAGTGGTAACTGGGCAATATGATCCAACCGCCCATAGAGCGATATGGCCTTCAACTGGAAATTACGCTCGTGGAGGTGTAGCTATTTCTCGGTTGATGGGTTGTCGAGGGGTCGCTGTTCTTCCAGAGAATATGAGCAGGGAACGATTTGAATGGCTTGATGAGTGGATAGCTGACCCAGAAGATGTGATAAAAACCACTGGCTCTGAAAGCAACGTGAAAGAAATTTATGATGCCTGTAACGAGCTTGAAAAAGATTCTGGCAATTTCATTCTCAATCAGTTCTCTGAATTTTCCAATCATATTGGTCATCATGAAGTCACTGGTCGTGCTCTTGAACACTTGTATTTGAATCTGGCAGAAAGTCATCCTGGTTTGAAACTCTCAGCATTTGTTGCTGCTTCCGGATCTGCGGGAACATTAGCGGCCGGTGAGCGTCTTAAAGCGGAATATGGTGCCCGAATAGTAGCTGTTGAAGCTCTGGAATGCCCGACCATGTTGTACAACGGTTTCGGAGAGCACAACATTCAAGGTATTGGAGACAAGCACATTCCATTGATTCATAATGTGACAAATACTGATGTGATTGTCGGAGTAAGCGATCGGGCTTGTGATGAACTTGGGGTTGTGTTCAACTCACCGGAAGGGCTCTCCCATCTCACTGACTTAGGGATTGATCCTTCAGTTGTTAGTCAACTCGGTCATTTTGGTTTATCTAGTATTTGCAATGTTTTAGCGGCTATTAAAACTGCGAAATCGCTTGGCCTCGGTTCTGACGATGCAATCGTAACGGTTGCTACTGATGGTGCGGAATTGTATGCCAGTGAACGTGAGGTAATGGCTGTAAGTCGTTATGTGAATGGTTTTAGTTCAGAGGATGCTTCAGCTGCTATTGAAGAGCATCTACAAGGAGCAGACACTAACGACGTTGAGGTTCTTGACGAAACCGGTAAGAATCGTATATTTAATCTTGGTTATTACACATGGGTAGAGCAACAAGGAATTGAATTTTCTGATTTTGAAATACGTCGGGATCAACATGTTTGGCAACATTTGCAGACTTTGGCTCCTGCGTGGGATGAATTGATTCAAGAATTCAATGACCAAACGGGAGTGCTAGCTGGTAGATGACTTCGTTATCTCAAAACCATGGGTGGCTGGGTTCTCCTGCCGGTGCTCTATGGCCTGCTGCGGAACTAGAAGCATCATCTGAGCAACAGAACCCTTTCATAAGATTTCGAAGTTTTTTATGGTCGTACAAGAATGCTGTTGAAAAAGGTTTCACCGACAGAGATTTCATCCAGTTGGTTAACCGGTTAGATAATTCAATTGGTGAAGTTGATGGAACAGGGTTTAGTCAAACGCCTTTTGAAAATTGTTCTGACTTAAGTTCCGCTATTGGCAGAACAGGCGATCTTTGGATTAAGAATGAAACTGAGAATGTTTCAGGAAGTCATAAAGCACGGCACTTGTTTGGGTTGGCTCTTCACCTTGAGGTAGATGAAGTTCCATTAACCACCCCTCTATCAATAGCGTCATGTGGCAATGCTGCCCTTGGAGCAGCTGTAGTGGCTCGAGCGGTTAACCGGCCTTTAATTGTTCATGTTCCGGTCTGGGCGGACACTTCAATTCTTGATCATCTTTCCAACTTGGATGCAGATATACGTATTTGTGAGCGGAAAGAAAATGAAGAAGGCGACCCTTGCGTTCTTAGGTCACAAGAAGCAGTAGCGGAAGGCGCTATTTCTTTTGGGTGTCAAGGAACAGAAAATATTTTCACAATTGATGGTGGACGTACTTTAGGTTTTGAGCTAGTTGATGCTTGGATAGGTACTCAAAAAACTCCTGAGCATCTTTTTATTCAAGTCGGTGGTGGAGCTCTTGCTTCCAGTGTGATCCAAGCCTTGTACACCTCTTTGAACCTGGGTGTTCTGGAACAGCTACCTGTACTGCATAGCGTCCAATCTGAGGGGTGTTCTCCTTTAAGTAGAGCTTTTGACATTGTGTCTTCTTCTGTGAACCCATTTGAAAGCTTGGATGGTGATGAACCAATGTGGGCTTGGGAAAATCCGAATTCAGTCGCTACCGGAATTCTTGATGATGTTGTATATGACTGGAAACCGATCGTATGGGCACTATTGGAGATGGGGAGTAGGCCTATGAGTGTGAACGAAGAAACTTTACTTAAAGCACATGAACTCGTTCATGGTCATACCAGTATTTCTCCGTGTATTACTGGTACTTCAGGATTCGCCGGCATACTTGCTTCCCATGAAGAAGGTACTTTGAGTCCCGATTCTGCTGTTGCTGCTCTTGTAACTGGAGTTGAGCGATAAAGCCCTTTACCTTTCTTCCCGCCGATAAACCTTTCCGATTTCAGAGGGTGAAGCTGATGGGCGGTGTCGTGCTCTAATGGAGATGATTAGGAGCACTCCAATGGTCAGCAGATAGGGAATCATTGAGAGCAGGATTGGTGAGAAATTAACTCCGAATGTTTGCAAGCGTGTCTTAAGCGCTAGTAATCCGCCAAATAAGAGAGCCCCTATTGCCGCCCGCCCTGGTTTCCAAGCTCCAAAGATGACCAGTGCTACAGCAATCCAGCCTCGTCCCGCAGTAGCACCGTCTTGCCATGAGGTAGTAATACTTAAAGTCAAATACGCGCCTGCTGCGCCTGCTAAAGCTCCGCCAGTGGCAACTGCTGCGAGTCGTATTTTAACTACTGAGTAGCCTGCTGTATCTACAGTCGAAGCAGATTCTCCTGCCCCACGAAGAGCTAGGCCGATGCTGGTGCGAGTTAGCAAGAATGAAGTTAGAAGCCCAACAAGAATTGCGAAATAAACCATTGGTGACTGCTGGAAAAGAATCGGTCCAACCCAAGGTATGTCCGAGAGTGGCCCCCAATCGACATTTGAAAGTATTGCTCCTGGTGGGTTACCAACAGCACTCTTGCCAAAAAATGCGGAGAGTCCTAAACCTAAGAAAGTAAGTGATAAGCCTGAGACAACCTGTTCCGCCCCTAGCACGACGGTAAATATTCCGTGGATTGAAGCGAATGCAGCAGTGACGATCATTGCGACGAGTAAGGCCAACCAAGGGTTTTCGGTATTGAGAGCAACCAGAAATCCTGTTACCGCGCCTAGCGCCATCATTCCTTCTACTCCTAGATTTAAGACTCCGGCTTTTTCAGAGATAAGTTCTCCTATGCATGCAAGGTATAAAAGGGCGCCGAATGAGACCGTGGTGCTAAGCATTCCAATCATTGATGCTTCATTCATGTCGAGCCGCCTTTCTTCTCACGTTTTACGCTTTTCAAGCTATACCGATTGAAAACTCCAGCTCCGATTGCTCCAAAGAGAATAAGAGCCTGAAGGATAGTGGATACAGAAGATGAGACTCCTAGAGTTTGGATGCTTAAACCTCCGACTTGCACTGCACCAAAGATAAGGGCAACTGCAGCGACTCCTGAGGGCCGCATTAACGCAAGTGCTGCAACAATGATCCCAGCAAATCCGTAGCCTCCTGATACTCCTTCAACAATCCTGTCTGAAGTTCCTGATAATTCAATTCCGCCTGCTAAGCCTGCTATGCCTCCGCTTAGCACCATAACTGTGATGATTTTTTTATTTAAAGAAATACCGGCATAGCGGGCGGTTGCTCCTGAGGAGCCTGCAACTTTTAGCTCGTATCCCCAGGTTGTGCGACTAACTATAAATCCAAAAAATGCTATGACTAAAAAAGCAATAATTACGCCCCAATGAGCTCTTCCGAAGAGTTTAGGTAGCCGTGCTTCATCTGCAAGTAATGGTGCTAATGGAAACCCTCGAGATTCAGGATCTTTCCAAGGTCCGTGTATGAGCCACTGTAAAAGCCTTAATGCGACTTCATTGAGCATAAGTGTTGTAATGATTTCATTTACACCGATCTGAGCTCGGGCAATACCAGGTCCAGATGCAAGTAACGCCCCCCCAAGAATGGAAGCGATGAGCATCAATGGAATCAGTAACGGGCTAGCCCATCCTTCACCTATTTGCGCTATCCAAGCTGCCATCATTGCTCCAGCAAGAATTTGACCTTCAGCGCCAATATTCCATAGCCCCATGCTTCCAGCGACTGCAACGGCGAGCCCTGCCAGTCCAAGAGGAACTGCACGATTGAGTGTTTTAGCCCATGCATTGGAACTGCCTACGGAAGAGTTGAATAGTCGTTCATAGATTTCAATTGGATTATGGCCGGAAGCAACCAGTAGCAGTATCCCTGCCAGTAAGGCAACTACTAGGCCGATTAAGAATGAAAGAGGTTGCCCTCCTCGGAGTGGTTGTTCCCGGCGAACCAGTACTAGACGTTTCATGATTCGTCTCTTTTGCCTGCCATCGCTGCTCCGATATCGTGCCGATGGGCGGTCGTAGGATCAAATTCTTTTACTATTTCTCCCTCGTGCATGACTAGTAATCGGTCAGAAAGTGTAAGCAATTCATCGAGATCTTCAGAAATCAAAAGTACTGCTGCTCCTTCGGTGCGTTCATCTATAAGCAAGTCTTGAATTGCTTTCACACCTTGTATGTCTAATCCCCGAGTAGGTTGTGCCGCTAGGACTACTTTTGGGTTCCCGCTTAACTCTCTACCAACTAAAAGTCTTTGAAGGTTTCCGCCTGATAGACCAGCTATTGGTTCATCTATCGGTCCGGTTCTTACTCCAAATCGTTCAATTATTTCTTTGCAATAGTTCACTGCCTGTTCAGAAACAAGAAAAATGCTTTTCCTTAAATTTTTGTAGCTTCGTAAAATTGCATTTTCAGTGACGGTTAAGCGAGGAGCCAGTCCTACTCCTAGCCGGTCTTCAGGAACATAACCAAGCCCTGCAGTGAAGCGTTCTGAGGGCGGAGCATTTGTAAGATCTTTACCGGAGATAGTCACTTTTCCTGATGTAATTGGCCTTAAGCCAGCTATAGCTTGGGCCATTTCTCGTTGACCATTGCCAGAAACTCCGGCGATACCTACTATTTCGCCACTTTTTATCGTCAAATTCAGATTTTTTACGGCGGGAAGGAATCTATCGTCTAGCGTTCCAAGTCCTTCTATAGTCAGCATCGCCTCACCTGGTTCTTGATAAGGAGGCCTCTCGCTAATCATGGGCGATGAACCGACCATGAGGCCGGCTAAATCACTTTCATTTACTTCTTCTACTTTCAAAGAGGAAGCAACTGTTTTACCTCCGCGGAGCACTGTTGCTTCATCGCAGAAAGCGGTAACTTCATGTAATTTATGGCTTATAAATACAACTGTTCGACCATCTTCAGCTATTTTTCGCAAGACATTTCCAAGTTCGTCTGCCTCTGCAGGAGTTAATACTGCTGTTGGTTCATCCAGAATTAGTATCTGCGCTTTCCGCCATAATGTTTTGAGAATCTCTACGCGCTGTCGTTCTCCCATTGAGAGCTGCCATACAGGTCGTGTTGGATCTATAGCAAGTCCAAATTGTTGGGCTATTTGCTCTACTTCTTTCTCAATGAAACTCCGTCTAATAATTTTCTCTGAGGCGCCAAGAACGATATTTTCGGCGACTGTGAATGAAGGAACCAGTCGGAATTCTTGATGAACCATGCCAATACCAGAAGCTAAGGCATCTGAAGGAGAATGAAACCAGTGTTGCTCTCCATTGATGCGTACTTGACCTTCGTCTGGTCTGTAAACCCCAGAAAGAATATTCATTAAGGTTGATTTTCCAGCTCCATTTTCACCAAGTACAGCGTGTATCGTTCCTTTTTTGACACTCAAAGTGGCCCCCGCATTAGCAACCACACCGGGGAAACGTTTCCAAATGTCAACTAACTCGATAGCTAGTGGGGAATCAGAAGTCATAATCAAATTAATTTACCGTGTAGACGCGCTAACGGCGTCAGCGGGCTAACCCACTGACGCCGTCAATCAAATCAAATACTGGCGTCAGCCTGTTGATCCAATTACGCCTTCAACGAAGCTCATCATGCCGAGCATGTCGCCGTCACTCATTGTCTCTCCAGCAGCAACTAGAACACTGCCGTCTTGAGCATTAATAGGTCCAGCAAATACATGGAGTTCTCCATCAATGATGGCTTGTTGCGAGTCTGCTACTGCTGCTTGTACATCACCAGGAACATCATCAGCGATCGGAGCTAAAGCTACAACTCCGTCAGCCATTGATCCCCACCATGATCCGCCGGAATAAGTTCCATCTGCGGCTTGCTCAATAAGCTGAGCATAACGGTTGGACCAATCCCAAACCGGAGCAGTCAGGTGAGCATTTGGTGCAAAAGCACTCATGTCAGAGTTGTAGGCAACCCATCGAACGCCTGCCGCCTCAGCTCTTTCGCCTGCTGCGGTACTGTCTTGATGCATGGCTATAACGTCTGCACCCTTTTCAATTAGGGCTTGCGCAGAGTCGCCTTCAACTGCTGGGTCAAACCAAGTGCTGGTCCAAATCACTTCAACCTCGGCATCTGGGTTCATTGACCGTACACCAAGAGTGAAAGCATTGATTCCACGAATAACTTCAGGAATTGGGAACGCTGCAACGTAACCGAGGTGATTACTTTCGGTCATAGCACCGGCAACCATTCCTGATAGATAACGCGGCTCATACATCCGCCCAAAAGTATTACCAAAGTTGGTGTCATTGCTCATGTAACCAGAAATATGGTCAAATGCAACGTCTGGGTACTCGTCTGCCAATGCTGCCATTGACTCCATATATCCAAATGACGTACCAATGATTATTGAATACCCATCATCGATGAATTCGCGAGCATAGTTAGCGAAATCTTCTGTTCCTTCAGGAACATTCTCAACAACTGCTGTAGTTGCTCCTGTTGCTTCTTCAGCCGCTATACGGCCTTGATCATGTGCATAGGTCCACCCAGCATCACCAGGTGTACCGATGTAAACAAATGCTGCCTTTACGTCACTGCTACCATCATCATCCGAACCACAAGCTGAAGCCACAGCTCCAAAGGTAAGGACAACGGCTAACAGCGCCAGTAGACGACGTCTCATTATTTTCTCCCTCTGCTCAACATGGGCGGAGACCCTACTAACCCTCCGACAACCCGCATCAATGCACGGCTATCTTGACATATTCTCAGCGTTCATGCATCTTTCAGGCAAAAAGACTTTAAACCTGAGTTACCTGCAATGAAATTCGTGTTGCTCCGTTGTCCACTGCAGCGCTCAACATTGAACTAATTAAAGGCAAAATAATGTTTGGGTCTCCTGTAATTGAATTACCAAATGGTCCAATTTCCACTTTTAGCCCTGCTTCTTCTGCGATCTGAATAGCGGCTTGAACATGAGGTCCCGGTGATCCTTCTACGAAAGGTTCTACGGTAAATTCGGCAGTGATCACTTCTATATAATGGCTTATTTTTTTGGAGAACAGGTGATTAGTCGTGCTTCCAGATTCTACGTGCATGTTTAGCCAAGTCTTGATGAGCTTTAGCTAAGTCTGTTCCAAGAACTTGACCATCTTTGACAATCAAATTTCCTTTTACCAAAACATGTTTTGCGCGACGGTCAGGTCCAAGAATGAGACCGTCTATGGGATTTCGAATATCTTCTAGATCGCTGCCTGGCCATACCGCAATGTCAGCGTTTTGTCCTATCTCCAAAGATCCAGAGTTGTACATTCCTAAGCATTGAGATCCTCCTTGTGTCGCGATTTTTAACACTTCTTCCGGCATGAGTGCATCTGGACGCATTTCTCGCAGGCGAGCAGTGTAAAGCGCTTGGCGCAGTTCAGGGAATAAACCTCCGACTTCATTTGAAGCGACTCCATCTACGCCTAACCCAACCGGAATTCCAGCTTTTATCAGATCAGTTACTCTGCACATGCCTGCAGCAATGCGGGCATTTGAAGAGGGGCAGTGAGCTACGCCTGTTCCAGCTGAACCAAGAACTTTCATCTCTGCATCATCTATATGTATCCCGTGAGCCAACCAAACATCGCTACCGACCCAGCCCCATTCGTCAAGCATCTCAACTGGTCGACGACCAAATCGTTCTAAGCAGTGCTGCTGTTCTTCAGGTGTTTCACAGAGGTGAGTGTGTAAGCGTAGCCCTAGTTCACGAGCTAGTTCTGCTGATTCAACCATCAATTCTGTTGTAACTGAAAAAGGGCTACATGGAGCTACTACTACATGAATCATGTCTCCGTCATGGTGGCGTTCTGCAATAGCTTTTGTTGAAGAGAGTATTGAATCTCTATCTTCTACCACCCGATCTGGTGGTAGACCGCCTTTACTTTCCCCTAGATCCATCGAACCACGAGATAGGAACAAGCGAATTCCCACTTGTTTAGATGCTTCGACGATTGCGTCAAATACTCTGT